>JASHUJ010000031.1 GCA_030040035.1 Thermoplasmata archaeon | reverse complement strand
CCGCGTCGATCGCGACCTGGGACGCGGGCTCCCAGGAGTACGTGGCCGTCCCCTCCGCGATGGACGCCGGGGCCGAAACGGGAGAGACGAGCGACGGGATCTCGGTCGCGTACACCGGGAGCTCGCCGGTCGCCCACCTCCAGCTCGGACCTTCGTTCATCTACGGCTTGTGGGGAATGTCGTCGGATGATGGGGCGCGGAAGGTCATCCAGGCGCTGGACCCCGCGCCGACGTTCATCCTCGTGAATCCGGGCTCGACCCGGAACGAGAGCGCTGCCCAGTGGGTGCCGTCCTCTCCCAGCGGCTCGACCACGTTCTACGTGCCGAACGGCGGATCGTACTGGATCGAGTATCTGCTCTCGGAGCGGTCCCCGGGTCACGCGATCCTGCGCGCGCGGGACAACTCGACGACCCATCTGGCCTGGCTTGGGCCGATGGACCCGGCGCTCGGCGTTTATACTCCGCTCCTCGCGTTCGGCAACGCGCAGCTCGCGAGCCTCTCGTCCAGCGGCAGCGGCACGCTCGCCTCGCCGTACGTCCTCTACAACAACGAGCCCGGTCCGATCGACCCGGAGTTCGCGCAGTGGAACGATTTCCAGTTCCCGGTCTTCCCCGGGATCCTCCTGGTCGGGACGACCGACTACGTCACGGTCACTCCGCCCTCGCTGAATTACTCCTACCCCAGCTGGATGCTGTCGGAGATCGAGCAGTACGGCCTCCCGACCACCAACAATCTCCAGATCCAATTCTGGAACACGACACACGTCCGTGTTCTGGGAGGGACGATCTCGGGCTGGCTGTCGGCGTTCGTCACGGTCGGACCCGAGGGCTCGCTCATGTTCTGGAACGCGTCCCACAATCTCGTCGACGGGGTCACGTTCCTCGACCAAGGTGATGCGATCGCGGCGTACGGCGGCACCGCGAACACGTTCTGGGGCAATCGGTTCCTGCCGACTACGGTGGACGCGCTCGATCCCTCCGACGTGCTCAACTACGGAGCGTACACGCAGGCGATCTTCGAGTCCGAGTCGGGCGATCTGATCTACAACAACTACGTTACCGTGCCCTTCCCGGCCCTGACGCCCAACTACGATTCGCTGTCCTGTCAATTCCTGTGCAACGCCGCGGTGTACATCGACCGCTGGAACGTGAACCGTGAGCCGGCGAGCGACGTGCGCGTCGTCGACGGGGTCGCGCTCTCCGGCGACATCCTCGGGCTCTCCTGGCAGGGCGGCAACTACTGGAGCAACTACGGCACGGCCTCCGACCCGTACGGCGTGTTGCCGTACAACAACAGCGGTCAGATCATCGTTGGGGGCGACCACCAACCGCTCGCCCCGCCGCTCTATCGCGTCGTGTTCTCGGAGCACGGTCTTCGCGCCGGCCGCGAGTGGTCCGTGACGTTGAACGGGATCACGCTCGAGAGCACGAGCTCCTCGATCACCTTCTGGGACCCGAACGGCACCTATGCGTTCGACGTGCCGAACGTGCACGCGCACCAGCCCGATCCGCCCTACGGATGGATCACGATCGCGGGCGCGGTCGTGCGCCAATCGATCCAGTTCACCTGAGCGCCGAGGGCGACCGCCTCCGGCGCGTTCGCGTCGCCCGCCTGCGGTTCGCGTACCCGGGTCATCCCGCCAATCCCGCGACCGGGGGTCGTCGCGCGCTCCGTCCCCCACTCGGGCGGCGGGAGGGAGCCGAACTGGCGGTCCCGGATGCCCGGCGATCTGAGGGTGCCAGCCCCGCGCGGAACGTCCGACCCGAGTTAGGAGCTCTCACTCGTACCGGCAGATGTCCGGTCCCATCGCCGGCCGTTCCGGGGCCGTGCTGGGGCATTGAGGATAAGGTCGGACGGGCCGAATTTGCGCGTATCCGCATGGATACGTATTAATACATACGCGGTCCCATAACGAGCCTTGGTGGACGGCCGATGGGGAAGCAGCGCGTGAAACAGCGAACGGTGTATCTGGTGACGGCGGGTCTGATCGCCTCCCTGCTGGGGGGCTTCGCCCTCGCCGCGACGTTCTCGACCGGGGGCCAGAATACGGCCTACCAGGGATCGCAGCACACGATCGTGAGCCCGTCCGTCCCCGGCCTCGACTACAACGCCACGAACCTCTCGGTCGTCGCCGTAGCTCCGGACGCCGCGTCCGCCTGCGACTCGTCCTCGGCCCCGTGCAGTGTCGACACGAACGCCATCGTGATCTGCGTCGGCGGGTTCGCGGGCTCGACCGCATGCAACCCGCTCGATTTCATTGAGCAGGTCAACTTCTCGACGGTGGCCGGCACGCAGTTCCCCGGCGCCCACAACACCGTGGGCCTCCAACTGTTCGTGACCGGCACGCCCGTCGGCGGCGCCGCCACGACCGTCGAGACCACGACCGTCTTCTTCTCCGAGGCGACCGCTCCGACCACCCCGGTCACGATCAGCCTCGACTTCGACGTCGGGACCGTGACGACGGGTCCGGGCGCCGTGGAGTACGTGACCATCATCGGGAACGCGCTCTAGGGGAGGCGGCAGGGCCGACCGGTCCGACTCGCCATGACCGGTCGGTCGAGCGGCAACCCTTTCCCCGTCGCCCGCTCCTCGAGCTTTTTCACCCCGACGACCGGATCGACCCGCGTCGGAGGCAGGTTCGGGTAGTGTGGCCGTCACATCGAGCTTTTCACCGGGACGCGGCGTGGCCCAGAACGTGGGGAATCCGACCCCCCGACGGAGCTCGACCGCCCCGGTCCGGGACGGCGAGGGCGGATCGCCCGTCGAGGGCGGATCCCGGTGGAACGTGCAGGGCGCGTTCCCCCTGCTCCTGATCGGAGCCGCCCTTCTCGCCTACGGTTTGGCGCTCGCGGTGCAGTCGCCTTCCCCAACGATCGGTCGATTCGAGATCTGGGAGGTCGTGATCGTGGTGAGCTCAACCCTGATCGGCGCCGGGATCTTCTCGCTCCTGTACGCCGCCGAGTCGCCGACGGAGGCGCCGGGGCCCCGGGACGCCCCCGCGGCCTCCGGTTCGACCAAGGCGATGTCCGGTCCGGCCCGCCGGGAAGATCCGTCCCGGACCCGAGCCCTCGAGGATCCCCCATGGCTCGAGGGCCCCGACGCGGTCGAAGTGCCCGGTCCGGTAGCGTACGCCTCGTCCGCGTCGCGAGCGATCGCGCGGCCGGCGGCCCCCTCGCATGCCGCGGCGACCCTCGCGAGGCGTGCTGAGGAGGCTCGGGACCCGGATCCTCCCGCCCCGAGCGGCCGGGACGAGATCGAGAGCGCCCTCGAGGAGCTGGAGGCGATCTCCAAGGACATCACTACGCAACCCTCGCCGGCCTCTGGACGGAGTGCGCCCCGACGTTCGAGCGTCCCGCGCTGCGCGGACTGCGGCCGGACGCTCACGCTGGAGCAACCCGGACGGGCCTGCCGGGAGTGTGGTCGGCCGCTCTGCGAGGACTGCGGTCGGGCTCTCCCGGGCGGGCGCCGCGGCTCCGTCGTATGCCAGCGATGCCACCCGGTGCGCTCGTAGGTCGAGCGCAGTGGTCCGACCGCAACGGTCGCGCGACCGGTCCCCCGCTCAGGGCCGACCGGCTCGGATCTGACGGGCCGCCCGCAGGAACGCGCGATGGTCTTCGCATAGGAAGAACGGCACCGGGTCTCCACTGTCCGTCGTGGGAAAGTTGTGCCATTGCAACGCGCCCCGGCAGGCGGCCGCGAATTCCGGGTCGCCGGCGCGCTCAGCGCCGAGCACTCGAGCCCGAGCGTCCTGGATCTGACACGGTCCGCTCGACATAGTCGATCTTAGACGGCGCGGGGGTCTTGAATCCGAAGGGTCCACGAGCAGCGATCCGGTCTGCCGCTGCCGGGTACCCTAGGTCCGGGCGGGCGACCGAGAGGCGAGGGAGCGCTCGAACGCGCTCAGACGTAGCGAGCGCAGGGGTAACAGTAGTAGCGACCGTACTGGACGATGAACGTCGTGGGATTTCCGCAGGTCGGGCAGTTCGGTGGGGGGCCGGGAGCCGGGGGCGGCGGAGGGGGCGCGACCGCCGCGGAGTCGGGCACCGGAGAAGGTGACGGTCCCGCCGCCGAGGGCGGAGCCAGGGGCCCACCTGAACCTACCGGCCCCGGCGGCCCTCCCGCCGATCGCTGCCAGCGAAGAAGGGGGTCAAACTTCAGATAGGCGACGAGCAGGACGATGGCGATCAGGACACCGCCGAGCACGAATCCGACGACCATCCAGATCAACGTCCGCGACTGCGCGGGCTCGAATTGACGCTGGTGCACTTCCGCTTCGATCTCCCGGCACTGGACGAAGATGACGAAGTTCACCACGCCCCAGACGAGGAGCAGGACCGGAAAGAAGAGGGCGTACGCGAGGTAGCCTCCGCACGGGTACCCCGCGACGGTCCCGCACACCGAGAACGCGTAGACGACGAGCGCCGCGTAGGCGAGCCCGGCCAGCACGAAGAGTAGGCTGAGGAGGCCGGCCACGATCCGGGCGATCCGAAGCACGGAGCGCACCGAACGGGCTTCGGGGGGTTCGGCCATCGGGGGTGACGATCCGGCCGGGATCCCCATCGCGCGGGCCTCGCGCGGCGAGCGACCCGCACCTCATAGTCCCTTCGGGAATCCCGACTCGGGAACCCCTCGATCCGGTCGTAGCCGACCGGTCGCGGCTCAGCGGTCGTTCGCGCCGGCGCGACCGAACGCCCGCACGATCCGGTCGAGATCGGCGGGCCGGAGGAGATCCGGGGTGAGGTGGACCCAGACGCGCGCATCCTGTGCCCGGGCCCGCCGGTCGAGCTCCTCGAGCCGTCCGAACAGCTCGTCGATGCCGTGGATCCGCACGAGGTACTCGATCCCTTCCAGGAAGAGCGCCGTGACGTGGTCCTCGGAAATCGCGCGATCGAGCAGGGCGAAGATCCCGGGGAGGTCGGACGGCCGGACCGTCTTGCCTCGGCCCAGGTTCGTGAGCCAGTAGACATCGACGGGCCGAGGTCGGACTTGAGCCGCGACGCGCTCCGGTGAGTCCCGGACGAGGCACAGACCCCGGTGACCGGCCGCGGTGGCGTCCAGAAACGGCTGGATCGATGTGAAGGGGGAAGAGCCGACCACGAGCTCGATGCCGGACGGCGCGGAGGCGGTGACCGGCTCCGGCTCGGGGGCCGAGGCGGTAGGCTCGGGAGCCGCATCCGAGATCCCGGCTCCGGGAGCCGGTTCGGGCGCAGCGTCGGTTGAAGGAGAACTCGGCGCCTCTCTCTCCTCGGCAGCAAGCAGAACGGCCCCGACCGCGACCACGGACCCGACGGCGGCCGCCGAAGCGGCCGCGGCGACGTCCGAGATCGGGAGCTCCTCCGCACCGGGGGCAGATACCGGCGTGGTCATCGCCGACGCGTCCGAAGGCGAAGGCTCGGACTGGACCGGCTCTTCCGCCGCGGGCATCTCAGGGTCGTGCGCGGATATTGCCGGGCGTTCGTCATCCGTGGCGCCCTCAGCGACTTCGTCCGGGGATGACTCAGCGGTCGGAGAGGGTTCATCGGATACCGGCGGGGAATCCGCCGTCCAATCGGTCTCGGCCCCCCCGGTCGGGGTCTCCAGCGGAACCTCCCCGGGCGTCGGATCCTCACTTGCCGGGAATTGGCTCTCCAGTGTCGCCGGATCGTCCGCGGCGTCGGACACAGTGTCCTCGTCCACCCCCGAGTCGGACGACGTATCCGGGGGCGGTTCGGCATCGATCGGGGGCTCGAGTCCGGAGAGCGATCCCTCCATCTCCGGGTCAGTCTCCGACTCCGACTCGCCGACGTCCGCCGGGATCTCGACCGGCTGGGGCTCGTCATCTATGGAGGGAGCGCCGGACGCGGGCGGCTCATCAGGGGGAGGCGGTCCGATGATCGGCGGAGGAGCGATCATCTCGGTCGGGGGGGCGGCGTCGGCGGCCGGGACCACCGACGTCGAATCCTCACGAGGTCTCAGTGGATGCGACGGCCGACGTACGGGTCTCACCCCGATAGGGCGGGACTCGAAACCTTCGGGGCGAGCCGGAGGCGGTGGGACTCGACCTAGCTTCTCGAGGAAGCGCGCCGCGATCGCAGGACCGAACCCGGGAAGCTCGACCAGCTGCTCGAACGAGGCGTTCCGGTAGGCGTCGACGGAGTCGAAGCCGGCGGCCCACGCCCGGTCGACCTTGGTCGGTCCGAGGAGCGGTACCTCGAGCAGTCCGTCGAGTTCCGAACCCAAGGCGCGAACCGATTCCCAATGCCCCACGACCTCGTCCGATCCGAAATCCTCGGCCGGCGAGGCAGCGACGTCGGACACCGCGGGTACTCGGCGGCAGCGCGGACGAGCCTGACGGTGCTTCACGCGGACGGGTTCGGGCGGGACCCCCGGGAGGTCGATCCACCAGGCTGCACCGGAATGCGTCCGGCCGACGATTCGGCCCGCCGGCGTCTCGGCGGCGCCGTCGACGACGCGAAGCTCCCGAAGTCCGAGGTACCGCGCGATCGTCTCGGTCTGGGCGCGGAGCTCGCCCGCGAGCGGTTCGGCGGCCGCGACGACGGCGATCCGATCGGAGCCGTCCGGCAGCGGGGGAGCTCGCGCCAGCCGTCGCTCGATGCGGCGGACGACCCAGAAGGCGTCCCGGGAGAGCGGAGGGGGCACTCGGGTGGGCGTAGTCCCCTCGTGCGGGACCTCGAGGTACATCTCTCCCGAGGTCCACGGGTGCGGCAGATACCCCGGGGGCAGCGTCTCGACGTATTCCACCATCGACGGGAGGATCTTGATGTGAAGCCCCTGGACGACCACGGTGATCTCGCTCGCGCCCCCCTTCAGGCCCCGCGGGGGCGTCCGGGCCAGCAGATGGGAGATCTGGGTCGATTGGGACGGGTAGAGGCGCTGGATCTCGCTCTCGACCGGCTGGTACTTCCCTTGACGGCCGGTCCAGGGCGCCCGAGGGGATCCGACCTCCATGTGCCGCACGTGCCCCAGCCGTTCGAGGACCGGTCCGTCGGCCCGCAGTCGGTCCCCAAGGTCGTCGTCCGGAGCGACGAGCACGACGGTCGGGATGACGACCGAAGGAGCGAGGTGGGCCGCCCGCCGGAAGTCTGCGACCTCGCGCAGGACGGTCATCCACCGGTCCCACCCGGCCACGAGCTCCTCGTTGAGGAGCCCGCGATCGGCCCCGGCGAGGGTGCCTTCGAAGAGGCTCGCGCGGCCCGGGCCCAGCCGGCGGGCGAGCGACTCCGAGGTGTGGGGCGCGATCGGCGCCAGCACCCACGCGATGTCGCGCAGGACGTGAGCGAGCGTCCTCAGGACGGCGCGCCGCGACACGGCCGAGCTCGAGGTGCCCATTCGGCCCCGCGTCCACTCCCGGTAGGTGGCGAGATCGGTCTCCAGGAAGCGTACCAGACGCCGATGGACGGCGCCGGGGTCGTATCGCTCGTACTCGGCGAGCGCGCGCACGCGCTCCCGTTCCCAGCGCGCGAGGAAGGCACGGTCCTCGGGCTCGAGCTCGCCGAGGAACCCGACGATCGGTTGCGCGAAGCTCGCGCGCGCGATCGCATCGGTGGCGGCAAGGAGTTCGAAGCCGAGGCCCCAGAGGCGGGACAGCCGCCCGCGCTCCACGCGGCAGCGGTCGGCGAACGAGGCCGAGGCACGTCGCGAGCCGCTGGATCGGACGAACGCGCAGCGGACCGCGTCGGCCCCGTGCGCCGCGACCAGCTCGGCGAGGGAGGCGTCGGTGATCGTGGGGAGGACCGATAGCCCGACGTCGCCGAGGTCGTGCTCGAGCGCCGCCGCCGCCATCAGATGGTGGACGAGCGACGGGACCCGACGGCGATCGCCCACGTAGAGCCGGACCGCGGGCGCGTCGGGGAACGGATCGAGCCGGGCCCAGGCGGCGAGGGCACCGGCGACCGAGGTGACCAGCCGGCGCTGGACCGGATAGCGCCGAGCCCCGCACGGGCAGGCGACCGGACCGTCGAGCGCCTCGAGCCGGTCGCACCGGGAGCACTCGAGCAGCGCGACCGTCTCGGGCTCGTCGCGATGGGTCGACGCACTGACCGGCCAGGGCGCGACCTCGATCTTGTCGAGCGGCGGGGCCCGAGGAAGGAGACGGGCATACTCCACCCGCCGATCCTCGGGAAGGCGGGACGGCTCGAGGCACCAGGCGCGGCCGGGGATCCACAGGAGCGCCGAACCGCACACGGCGCAGTGGGGCACGCCCCGTCGGACCCGGAGCGTCGCGAAGATCGCGTCGCTCTCACCGAGGTCCCGGAGGATGAACTCGCTCCCGGTCGGGAGATCGAGGCCGGCGTACTTGTGCATCAGCGTCAGATCGAGCTGACCGTGGGGGGTCACGAGAGGCCAACCCGCCACGCCGGCCCGGGCGGCGATCTCGGCGTCCGTGCTGCCGTGGCCCGGGACGAGCGGGACGATGCCGGTCCCGGTATCGGTCACGTCGGTCACCGCGAGGATCGTGCCGCTCGGGGGGTCGAGGGCGCCGCCGGTCGGGAACTCGTGCCGCAGCGGGTACTCGTACGGCTTCCCCTCGAAGAACCGGCCCGGATGCTCCTCGACGATCTCGAACGACGCCCGAGGGACCCACTCGCGGAACCGGTCGAGCGAGGAGCGGGACGTGAGGACGAGGTCCTCCACGTCACCGCGGCGCTGCCGCGCGATGACGTAGGGAGCCTCGGGTTGGATCAGCAACGCGCTCGTACCGAGCAGTCGCCACGGTGCGTCGACCCAGACGAGCGCGTCGACCCTTCGACCGTCCAACGCGACCGGAAAGCGCACGAGGTACGCGTCGCCTTCCTCCTCCTGGTAAACGATCCGCTCGGGGCTCCGCGGTTCGCCGCAGGTGGGGCACGCGCGCAAGGGGAGATCCCGGGAGACGAGGAGGCCCCGGTGAGCGAGCCGCCCGACCAGGGTCTGGACCCGGGCCGTGCGCGGGCCCGAATCCCACGGACGGGTTCCGTCGCCGCCGGTCCACACTCCGAGTCGCTCGAGCAAGGTCGCCGCGGCGGGCACCGGGGCCCCCGCCGCCACGGCCTGCAGGCGGAGGGTCCCCAGGGCGCTGCGGCCCGCGAGCGCCAGGTAGCGGGCGTCGACGTCGGCCGCGATCCCGCGCTGCGCGACCATCGCCTCGAGGTCGCCCGGGGTGCACGTGCCCTCGAACTGGAGGACCAAGGGTCCGTCCCGGGGGCCGATCTGGCCGCCCGGAGGCGGGATCTGCCGCGTCCGCCAGATCCCCCGCGCCTCTTCCTCGACGGACGCGGGGTCGTACTCGGGTTCAGGTGGGACCATGATCGGTGGATCGTCCAGTGGTTCCGAGAATCCATGCCGGCCGGGACGGTTAAACCCTCCCCCACCGCGCGACCGGCGAGGACCGCGCGCGACGGGCAATACTTATGGGGCTCGGGAACTCCCGCTCCCTCGAACGGTGCATCGATGGCCTGGACGCAGCAGGAGGTCCGCGAGCTGAAGGAGGGCCGCTACATGCTCATCGACGAGGAACCGTGCCGGATCCTCAGCATCCAGACGTCGAAACCGGGGAAGCACGGCGAAGCGAAGGCACGCATCGACGCGGTCGGGATCTTCGACGGCGGGAAGCGGAGCGTCGTCTTCCCGGTCAAGCACAAGGTCCAGGTGCCGATGATCGGAAAGCGCCAGGCGCAAGTCCTCTCGCTCACCGACACGGAGATCCAGCTGATGGACCTCGAGACCTACGAGACGTTTAGCCTCCCGCTCGACGCCGAGACGAAGGGCCAGGTGGCCCCCGGCTCGGAGGTCCAGTACCTCGACGCGATGGGAAGGCGGAAGATCACCCGGACCTAGATTCCGCCCGACTGGGGGCGGGGGCCCGGCCTCCCGACCAACGGCCCGCGGCCGTGCCGTTCCGGCGTGAAGGATATGGAGCCCTTCGCCGTGAGGGTACGCCGGGCTTTATCTGAAGGGAAGGAAATAATATGGGGAACCCGGCATGAAATCAGTATCCGGGCCGTCCGGCGTCGATTGCCGGGACGACCCGACCTAGGAGGCGGAGTACGACCGGTTCGGGAGGTGTCGGGTCACTCCCCACCTCGCGCCTGACACGGATCCTCCAGGAGAAAGCGGAGGCGCTGAAGAAGCAGCGCCAGGCCGCGGAGACGATCCTCAAGGACGTCGAGGAGCAGCTCGAGCATCTCGAGGCGCTCTCGATCGCGCCGACCGGCGCCGCCGATCGCCTGCAAGGGGTCCGCGAGCTCCAGCGGCGCTCCGACTGGGAGGGCGTCGAGTCCCAAGCGAAGGCCCTCTCCGACTACCTGGCCAAGAGCGTGCCGGCGAGCTTCGAGGAACGTCGGCGGCGTACCGGGGCGTCGCTGGCCCGCCTCTCGGGGATCGGCATCGCCGTCCCCGCCGAGGTGGGGGCGGAGCTCGAGGCGCTGGCCCAACCGCCGACGGACGGGAACTGGACGGGCCCCGTCGCCCGCCTCGTCAAAGCCGAAGAGACGCTCCGCGTCGCCGAGCGGGCGTACGTCGTTGAGGCGCGCGAGCGGGCGGAGCGGGTCGCCCGCTGGGCCGGTCTTTCCGCCGATCGAATGGCCGTCTTCGAACGCCTGCTCGGAGAGGCCAGCCAGTTCGCGAACGAAGGCGATCTCGTCCGATCGCTCGACGCGATCGATCGCTTGCTCCGCGACGGTCTGCCCGAGGCCGACCAGCGCCGGCGACAGGCTCGGGAGGCCGCCGCGACGCTGGGGACCCAGGCGAAGGAGCACGGGGCCCCCACCTCCCAGCTCGAGGCCGCGTTGGCGGCGAGCGCCGACCCGGATCCGACGACGTGGCCGGAATCGGTCGGGGCGATGGAAAAGGCGATCCAGGAGGTCGGCGAGGCGCTGCGCGTCCGATGTGCGCAGGCCCTCGAGGCCCTCGAGTCGTCGCTCGCCTCGGCGTCCGAGTACGGGGTCGACACGGCGGCGGCGCGCCAAACGATCGAGGACGCGGTGGTCCGCATCGCGACCGCCTCGGCGCTCGATGTCGCCCCGATCTTTGTCGAGGCCCGACGGTCCGCCGAGGAGCCGGTGGTGACGGTGATCGCGGGCCTGCTCGACGAGGTGCGGCCGCGCATCGCGGAGGCCCGTCGCCTCGGACGGGACCCGAGTGATGTCTTCGCCGCGATGAACCGGGCGCGGGAGGCGCCCCGGCTGAAGATCTACTCCGAAGCGTTCGCCGCGAGCCAGGAAGCCCTCGACCGGGTGACGAAGCTCACCGAGGACCTCGAGGCCGCCCGCGAGGAGTTCGAGGCCGTCGAGGAGATGGTCGCTCGGTTCCGCAAGGCCGGGTTCTCGCTCGAAGCGTACGAGGCGCCGCTCGCGCGCATCCGAGCGACCCTCGAGCGCAGCGACGTGGCGGGGGCCCGGGCCCAACTGCGCGACTTCGTCGTGGGGCTCGGGCGGGACGCCCTCCAGTACTTCCTGGGCCGCTCGGCGCAGCTCGACAAGCTCCGGGACTACGCCCGCGACCGCGGTTTCCTGTCGGTCGAGATCGAGCAGCACCTCGCGGAGGCGCGCGAGCGCCTCGATCAGGGGGACCTCGCCGACGGGGCCGAGCGGGTCGCGGCGGCCGAGGTCGAGCTGCGGACCGCGGCGGCCCCGTACGTCGGTCGGCGGGTCCAGGAGATGGAGCAGGGCCTCGGCGACATCTCGGACGAGGCGCTTACCGCGCCGGTCCGACGGCTCCTCGCGGACGCCGACGTGAGCCTGCGCGTCAAGGAGGACCTGCACGCCTCGATCGAGAGCCTGCGCCGCGCCGAGCGGGACTTCGCCGCGGTGTTCGCCGCGCACGCCTCCGCGCTCGTCGAGACCCTCGAGGCCGAGGGCCGGGTGCTCGAGTCGATGGGCGGACCGAGCGACGAGATCCAGCGTCAGATCGACGAGGTCCAGCAGATCTTCAACATGGGCGATTTCGTCAAGGCGTCGCGGGCCTCCCAGGAGATCCGCACGCGCGCCCAGCAGCAGCAGCTCGTCCGGGGCGAGGAGGCGGTCTCCCACGCCAAGCTCTCGCTCGTCGAGCTCGAGACGATGGGTCTCGACCTCGCCCGGTTCCGCACCCAGCTCGACGAGGCGCAGTCGGCGGCCCACGCGGGCCGCTTCCTCGAGGCGTACCAACGCGCATCCAAGCTCGAGGAGTCCGCGGCACGGGCCCGCGCGGCGGCCCAGCTCGTCCTCGAAGGGATCGCTCAGGCGCAGGACGCCCTGGCCCGACTGCGCTCGTCCGGGCTCGACCTCACGCCCTACCACGATGCCCTGCGCACCGCGCGCCTCCAGTTCCAGAACCTCGAATTCGACCCGGCCCGCGCCGGGATCGACGAGGTGCTCCAGCAGCTCGGCGCCGAGGAAGCGCGGATCGCGACGAGCCGCCTCCTGCTCGAGGTCGCCCAGCTGATCGAGGACGGCCGGCGCCTTTCGCTCCCGATGGACGCGTACGACACCCGCCTGCGGGCGCTCAAGACCGAGCAGCCGACCGCGGCGCCCGGCGCGACGCGCACGGGCGCCGCCCAGCTGCACGAGGAGTTGATCGCCGTACTCCGACCGGTCCTCGAGGAGAACCTGCGGGCCCTCGATCGTGACCTCGACATCGCGCGCGCCGCGGGGGTGAACGTCGAGAAGATCCTCGCCCCGCTCAGCGAGGCCCGGCGCCGGATCTCGCTCCCGCTCCCGATGGGGGCGGCCGCGCTGCTCGACGCGGCCCGGACCGAGTTCGTCTCGACCCGGGGCTTCGTCGAGCACGCCGAGCGGATGGCGAAGCGGGCCCGCGAGGCGCTCGCCCA
>JASHUJ010000030.1 GCA_030040035.1 Thermoplasmata archaeon | reverse complement strand
GACGGAGTGGCCCAGATCGCGCCGGAGCTCGGCGTCTTTGTCGCCGATGAAGCGTACTTTAGCCGGCCGGGACCCCGTCTGGCCGACGGCGTCCGGCTCCTGGCCGAACTGCTCGCCGGAAAGCTGCGCTCGACGCCGATGCCCGTCGCCCGATGGACCGCTCCGATCTCCCCGGCGGTGCACGCATGACGGGCGGTCCGAACTACTACTACACCTGGACGACGGCTCGTCCCACCTCCTCGCGCGTTACGACCTCGCGCACCGAGCTCCTCCATATCGGCATCGCCTACGCCGTTCTGACGCTCGACCTGATCCTTGTCCTAACCGGGGCCGGCCTGCTGTACGGGGCCACCGGCTCGTTTCTCTCCCGGATCTCGCTCCCGCTCGTCCTCGCCGCCGCGGGGGCGGCCCTCACCGGTTTCGTCTGCCACGAACTGGCCCACAAGATCGTCGCCCAACGCCACGGGTTCTGGGCCGAGTTCCGGATGTCGCCGTTCGGCCTCGTCTTCTCGCTCTTCACGGCGACCCTCGGGTTCCTCTGGGCCGCCCCGGGAGCGACCGTCGTGAGCGGCATGAGCGAGATCGACCGCACGAACTGGGGGAAGACGAGCCTCGCCGGTCCGCTCTCGAACGTCGGGTTCGCGGCGATCTTCTACGCGGGATCGGTCGGTCTGTTCCTTGCCGGCTCGGTCGACTACATCTGGCTGCTGCTCCTTGCGTGGGTGAACGGCTGGTTCGCGACGTTCAACCTGATCCCGCTCGGCCCGCTCGACGGCGCCAAGGTGCTCCGCTGGAACACCGGCATCTGGGTCGCCGCGATCCTCGCGATCGGCGCCTTCACCGCCGCGCTGACGCTCGCCTTCTACGTCTACGGGACGCCGTTCCTGAACCTCTAACGGGACCCGCCCCATGACCGCCCCGGCCGTTCAGGAGTTGGGTCAGGGCCGACGGCTCATCGACCTTGACTTCCGCGACACCGAGGGGCTGGTCGCGTCGTACCTGCTCCCGGGGCCCGAGGGCTGGGCGCTCGTGGAGACCGGACCCTCGACGTGCCGCGACGCACTGCGCCGGGGCGTCGCCGCGGCCGGGGTCGAGCCGGATGAGGTGCGTCAGGTCTTCGTCACGCACATCCACCTCGACCACGCCGGCGGGATGGGCGCGCTGATCGACGATTTCCCGCGGGCCACCTTTTACGCCCACGAGCTCGGCGTGCCCCATCTCGTGGATCCGACCCGACTGATCGCGAGCGCCCGCCGGGCATGGGGCCCCGCCTCGGATGCCCTCTGGGGCCCGATCGTGCCCGTGCCCTCGCCGCGGATCGTCGGCCTCCGGGGCGGCGAGCGCTTTCCCCTGCGCGGCGGGGAGCTCCGGGTCCTCGCGACCCCCGGCCACGCGAAGCATCACGTGGCGTTCTTCGACTCGGCGCTCCGCGCCGTCTTCTCGGGGGACGGAGCGGGGGTGCGACTGCCGGCCAGTGCGCACCTGCGACCCGCCGTGCCGCCGCCGGATCTCGACCTCGAGCAGTTGTTCGCCAGCCTCGAGACGATGCGGGCCACCGACCCGGCGATGCTCCTGTTCAGCCACTTCGGGCCCAGCCCGGACGGCGCCCGCGACCTCGTCCGGTACCGCACGGTCGTCGAACAGTGGCGCGACGTCGCGCTGCGGGCCGCGCGCGAGAAGCCGGAGGTCGACTACCTCGAGCGGCGCCTGCGGGAGTTCGACTCCGCGAACTTCGAGGACGCGTCCGTCGCGGACCGCGAATCCCTCGTGTCGGGCTACGTGCTCGCGGCCGCGGGGTTCCTCCGCTACTTCGAAACGCACTCGCTGCTCGGACGGGACGCCCGGTGACGGCGGCCGAGCCGCAGCTGCCCGGCCGGGAGCGGGCCGTCGGCGCCCTGTTGTTCGCCCGCGTCGTCTACGCGGTCAACTGGTACAACGTCGGGGCGATCCTGCCGCTCCTGGGCGCCCACTTCGATGCGACCACGCCCGAGCTCGGCGTCGTCGTGAGCTCCTTCCTCGTCGGGGCGGCGCTCTTCCAGTTGGTGGCCGGATTCGCGACACTGCGCTGGGGGAACCGCCGGGTCAGCATCTTCGCGCTGTTCCTGATGGGCGCGTTCGCGACCGCCTCGGCGTTCTCGCCGGACTGGCAGGTGCTCGCCCTGCTTCGATTCGGCACCGGGGCGGGCGCGGCGTTCTTCTTCGCCCCGGCCCTCGGGCTCGTCGCCTCCCTGTATCCCCCCGGGAGCCAGGGCCCCGTGATCGGGCTCTACAACTCGGGCTTCAGCATCGGCTCCGGCGTCGGGCTGTTCGGAGGTGCCTTCGTGGGCGAGGTCTACGGCTGGTCGGCGGCGCTCCTGGTCGGCGGGATCGTGCTCCTCGCCGCTGGCGCGATCGCCCCGTTCCTCCTTCCCGCCCTCCCGCGCACCCGCACCCCTCGCGCGGGACGAGGACTGTGGGACATCGCCCTCCCCGCATTGCGGTCCCGGTCGCTGTGGGCCCTCAGTCTCGCGATCGCCGGGCTGTGGGCCGCGTTCGTCATCGCCGCCCAGTACTTCGTCCAGTACGCGTCGACCGTCCATCCGACGTGGCCGATCGCGATCGCCGCCGGCATACCGACCGTGATGATCGTACTCGAGATCCCGGGCGGACCGATCGGCGGGCACTTGGGAGAGCGGGCGCTCGAGATGCGTCGCGTTATCCTACTCTGGGGGATCCTCGCGGGTGTCCTCTTCTTTCTGATCCCGTACCTCGGTTTTCCCGAACTGTTCGGCCTGTTCGCCCTCCTCGGCTTTGCCGACGGGGTGATCTTCGCGATCCTGTACCTCCTCCCGGCGACCTTCCCCGAGACGCACGGCGAAAGCTTCGCGCTCGCGCTGGCGCTGCTGAACGCGATCCAGATCGCGCTCGGAAGCGGACTGGCCCTCGCCTTCGCCTTCGTCGCGGACGCGTACGGCTACACGGTCGCGTGGTGGTTCACCGGCGCGATCGCACTCGCTCCGCTGCCTCTGCTCGTTTGGGTCGTCGGTCGTCGCGAGTCCGTGGAGCGATCCGCCGTGCGAGCTCCGGTCACCGGTCGAGCGGTGCCGCTCCCACGCCGTCCCGGATGACCGGAAGCATTGGAGCCGCGCACCGACCGGCGAAGCCATCTTAGTCCGGGTCGACTCCTCTCGCGCGCAGCCCCGTGGTGTAGTGGCCAAGCATGCTGGCCTTTGGAGCCGGCGACAGCGGTTCGAATCCGCTCGGGGCTACTCCGTCCAGCGCGACGCCCTCGTTCGCGCGGATATCGCAGCCCCGCCCAACTGCTCCCGCCGTGTTCTCGGGGTCGGGGAGCCCGGGACCACCCGGTGCAACGGCCACCTTGGCCTGAATCGAGGTCGTCCCAATCCACGATTGTTTTTGCGAGTTCGGAATGTTCTAAAGCTCAGAACCGGTCGCGGGCGGGATGCACCGACTCGCGATCTGGGTGGCTTTGATCGCGCTGTTGGGATCGACGGCGGTCGTTTCGATTTCGGGTTCGGCGACCGCCTCGGGGATCGCCGCGCCGTGGACAGCCACCACCAGCTATCCGACGACGACCGACTACCAGTCCTGCGTCGCCTCGGGCGGCTTTGTGTACTGTTTCGGGGGGAGCAACGGGAACGGAGGATCGACCAACTCCGTGAGTTACGCGTCCCTCTCCGTCGCTGGGATCGGGACCTGGACCGCTACGACGGCATACCCCGTCAGTACCTACGGACTTGCCTGCGCCGCGTACGAGAGCGACGTGTACTGCCTCGGGGGGAACAACGGCGCGGGCAACTCGGTCTACTTCGCTACGCTCTCCGCGGGTGGAGTCGGGAGCTGGGCGAGCTCGACCTCCTATCCTCTCGCGGTCTACCTGCCTTCGTGCGTCGTTTCGGGCTCGGATATCTTCTGCGTAGGCGGAGGGGTCGCGGGTGGCCTGACCGCCAAGGCGTACTACGCCCCGATCAACTCGAGCGGGGTCGGTAAATGGAAATCGACCAAAGCGTACCCGACCGCCATCTACTCGGAATCGTGCACCGCGGTCTCGAGCTACATCTACTGCATCGGCGGCGGGAACTTGAGCAGCCCTGCGACGGAGACGGACTACTCGGCGAAGCTCTCGACCGGTGGCATCGGAGCCTGGAAATCCTCCCTCGCTTACGTCCAGACCGTGGCCGGGGCCTCCTGTTTTGCGCTGCAAACCTCGATCTACTGCGTCGGCGGATTCACGAGCTCGAGCAGCGCGACCGACCTCGTTGAGTACTCCAACGTCTCGAAGGGGGCGCTCGGACCCTGGGTCGCGAACGGTACCTATCCGCTCAGCGAGGGTACCGCGTCCTGCGTGGTGTCGGATTTCGTCGTGTATTGCGTCGGTGGCAACAACGACGAGGGGACGAACTACGCGGACGCGTACTTCGCATCGCTCTTCCTACAGACCCCGGTGGGACTCGATCCGATCACCACGGCCTTCGACTCTCACCTGAACGAGGTCTTCGTGGCGAACGCCGGGTCGAACAACGTTTCGGTCCTCTCGGCCGGAACGGGCGCGCTACTCGCCACCGTCAATGTGGGTACCGACCCGATGGCCCTGGCCTTCGACTCCCATACGGACCAGGTTTTCGTCTCCAACGAGGGTTCGGGCAACGTCTCCGTGATCTCCGACGCCACGAACTCCATTGTCGCGACCGTGGATGTCGGCGGCTCGCCCTGGGGCATCGCGTTCGACTCGGATACGGACAACCTCTACGTGGCCGTTCAGTCGAGCGATCTCGCGGAGATCAACGACACGACGGACGCCGTGGTGGCCGACCCGTCGATCGGGAGCGGGTGTGCGATCGGTGTGGCGTTCGACTCGGTGAAGGACGAGATCCTCTCCGCGAACGATTGCACGAGCACCGTCACGGTGCTCGCCGCGAAGACGAACAAGATCGTCGCGACCGTGAACGTCGGCGGAGGGCCGTACCCGGTGGGAGTGGTATTCGATCCCCACGCCAACGAGGCGTTCCTCTGGACCAGCCGGGGTTCGATCGTGGTCGCCTCCGGCAAGAACTACACGATCCTCGGTTCGGTCCCCATCAGCCTTCCCGGCATCGTACCCAACCTCATCTATGCCGGGACGACCCACGAGATCGTGGTCACGGACGCGCCCGCCGGTATCATCTACGCGATCTCGGACGCGAAGTCCCCCAAAGTGACGAACTTGACGGGGATCAGTGCGGCCGGGGGTTCGTTCGATCCGGAGAACTCCGAGCTCTATCTGGCGGAGACCGGAGCCGACGCGGCCGTCGCGATTCCGATCAGCGCGCTCTGACCCTTTGCCCTAGGGCGACCGATTCCACGAGACGCCCGCGGGCCGCACGGAGCACTCCGTTCCGAGCGCGAGTCCACGGCGCCGGCCTCGCGACCCGCGCCTCCGGTTCCTTCGGAACGAGCCACTTCCGGACCCCGCATAGGACCTGCCGAGGGTCGGCGATGCATGCGATCGGTACGCGAGGAGCAATCCCAACCTAGGAGAATCTCACCAACACCACGACGGCGGCCCCGTCGATCGTCAATGGGCTCGGCGGGTTCGACGTTTCGGTGTACCCGGACGCGACGACCGAGAACGTGAACGACCCGTTCGGCAGATTGAACGAGAGTTGGGTCCCGGTTCCCGAGTGCGTCAGGCCATCGATCGTCACCGACCAGTGGGTGCGGGCCGGCAGTCCGCTCTCGGAGAACTCCACGCTGAACTTCGTGAGCGTCCAATCCGTTGTGGTCGTCGCCGGATTGGCCCCATCGACCGTAACCGTTCCGCTGAGGGCGCCCTTGTGGATGTGGTAGCCCGGCACCGCGAGGAAGGTGTAGGCGTACTCCCCGTTGGGCTCCTTGAACGAGAGCACCTGCGAGACCGAGCTGTTCTGGCCCTCGGTCGCGTGGACCCCATCGGGCAACGCGAGCTCGACAGCCCAGTCGGTGTCCGCCGGAAGGCCCTGCTCGGCAAACTTCACCGAATAGCCCTTAGCCGGGGCGTGCACCGCTACGGTGAAGGGGGTCGTACATCCAAACGAGAGGCTCTGTCCACCGGTCGCGGCCCAGGCGGATTGGTTGTACGGCGACCAGGAGTTCCCGAGACCGGAGTCGACCGCGTCCACGCAGTACTCGAGCGTCCCGGCCGAGGACGCGGCGGGGATGAGTCCGGACCAGACCCCGTCGTTCGGGGTCCCGCCGGTCAGGGATAGGGAGGCATTCGCCCAAGAGCTCGCACCGGGGGTCCGGTAGGCGACCCGCGCCGAAGTGACCTCTCGATCGTCCTTGATCGTGGCCGAGACGGGATACGCTGAGTGGACCACGGCAATGCCCTGCGGGTTCGTGGCGATGAACGGCTTACCGAGCAATAGCGCGATGTTGTACGCCTGGGGAACGCCCCACCCGCTCGACGTGTTGTAGTCGGACGAGCCGTTGAAAAAGGCATTACTGTAGTTCTGGACGAAATAGGTCGGATCCAACGGGAACGGGAGTCCGCTCGTCGAGCCGTTGAGGTAGGCTTCCTCGAGCTGGTAGAGCGCCGGATCCACGAAACCGAGCTTGTGCCCGTCGAACGCCATTATCGAGCCCAGCATTCCGGCGACCGACGGCGACGAGAAGCTCGTACCTCCGAAGTTCGTCACCCACGTTCCTGCCATGTACCCGGCGTCCATCGCCGCCGGTCCGGCCAGGTCGGGGACCGCTCGTGCGGAGTCGGGCGACGCGACTGAGCCGTTGGCGCACCCTTCGCAACCGGTCGGGGGCGCTCCGGCCGTGAAGTTGCCTGTCTCGGTCACTTTGATCGCCCAATCCATCGCCCGATTGACCACGGGGACCGCCGATTGGAAGCTCGGTTCGGTGAACTCCTCACTGACACCGCCCGTGCTGCCGGCGCTCTCACCGGAGTCGGTCGAAGGGCACCAGTTCCAGACGGTCTGGCCCTGCTGGATCGACTGGTAGTCGTACACGCTCGAGGCGGTCGCCATGTTCGCCGTCCCTCCGACGCTGAGCACGTTGGGCGAAGACCCGGGATAGTCGACTCCGGGCGTGCCTTCGGTGTTCCAAGAGTACTCCCCGGGAGCGCCGGTGTCACAGAGGGTTTCTACCGTGAAGTCGTCGCCCTCGGCTCCGTTGTCGTCTCCCGAGGAGGCGAGCACCGTCACGCCCTTGGCGGCGAGTTCCTCGTAGTCGCTCTCCCACGAGGTGCCGTTCTCTCCACCACCGAACGACTGGCTCAGCACCGAGAGGTTCGGGATGTTCCCGGCCGCGATCCAACTGAGGAGCAGCGTCAGATCGGAGTCCTCGACCGTGACCCCGACCCCGCCCACGTACGTCGGTTCGATCAGGGCCCCGGGAGCGTCCTCGCCGCTGTACTCCTGGTCGATCGTCATCTCGAAATCGAGTTCCTCGGTCGCCGCGTTCGGACCCGTGCCGGTCGGCGAAGTACAGTTGCCGGTCCCGGGGGCCACGGTCGTGTCGCCCGTCACGTTGTAGTTGGCGTGATCGAGCGGGGCGGGGAGCTCCGTGGGCATCCCGTTGGGAGCCTCGTACGTGCTCTGGCCTCCGTCGTGGAAGAACTGCTCGATGTCGGTAAGGGAGTAGGGGCAGTACGCCGAGGCGTTGAGGTCCCAGAGCGCGGTGGCGATCACCACGCCCTGCGCGTAGGAAGGGATCGTTCCGGCGGAGGCGTTACCGGTCGCGTTCCAGAGCTTGGTGAGCTGGTACTCCTCGGTCATCTCCATCGGATAGTCCAGCACGCCCGTGCCGGCCTCGGCGGCGTCGGCCGAGCGAGTGGCGTGGGGATCGAGTACCAGCTGGGGAGCGTACCCGAAATTGTAGTTCGTGAGCCCCGTGACCTGCTGGACCCACGGAGCGAGGCTCGCGGGGACGGAGGGGGACTGCGACGGCGCGAAGAAGACCTGTCCCGCCTTCGAATAGACGTGGAAGGTGACTCCGAACGTGGCAGCGAGCTCGCCCAACGTGCCCGTCGCCGCCACGGTCGCGTGATCCGACGAGAGGTAGACGATCGAGAGCCCGTGCGACTCGAGGTAGTTCGCGATCCCCTGTTGATCGACGGGCGCGGGCCCGTACTCCGCCGTGAACTGCTCGTTCGACAGGAACTGGTCGTAGAGCGGCGAACTCGGATCGGAGACGGCCGCGAGAAAGGCCGAGAGCGTCGGGGCGTTCCGGAACGGAAGCGAGACGACGACGAGTTGCTTCTGCCCGAGGGGAACCGACAGCTGGGATTGCGGCACGGCCCCGAGGCTCGGTCCGACCTCCTCCGTTTCCGCAAGGCTCGTCATGGGTCCGGCCGCCACGAGCGGGGGCGAAGTGTCCGAGGAGGCGGTCGGGGCGGTAGGCAGGTTCGCCTCGAGATCCGTGGCATCGCTCGCGCTCGAATCGGTGTGAACTCCCGGAGCCGACTTCGACGCGATCAGCGACGGGGCGACCGCGCCGGATCCGATCATGAGCAGCGCGACGCAGATCGCTGCCAGCGTGGCTCCTCCCGCCGCAAGGGCTGCTCCGCGGTGCAGCCGGGCCGGCCGCTCTCGGCCCGACGGCTCCGGGGTGTACGTTCGCATCGGCGGCGGGCTCGGGCCACGGTTGGTGGTGCTGCGCTCCATCTCGACCTGCGGGTGAGTTCGGGGCCCAATCGGGACTCCCGGGATTTGAACGCACCATTATCGGTCGGTCAGAACGTATCGCGCCGGTTATCCGCTCGAAGAGAGCCCGACCTGATCGAGCTCCGACGCCGCGACAGCGCCGACCGTTGGGCGATCTTCGCTGCTCGGAAATTTGCGAGGGACCGCTTCCGCTTCGCCGACCTTCCGCTACCCTAGACCCGATCGACGGAGGATCGCTGCGAATCGGTTTGGGCTCTGCGTCCGCGGAAGAGAGCTCGGATCGAGTCACGCGGACCGAAGGTCCGAGCGGTCGGGCCCCTCGGTCCAGCGGTCCGAACGCAAACTCCCGTCTCTCGCTTCCAACGTCGGAATCGCTATGCGGGAGAAGAAGGTGACCCGCGACCGTGCGTCCCGATTCGCCCGCTCCCATTCCACCGATCGAGCCGTATCGGATCAAGGTGGTGGAGGCGATCCGACTTCCCTCGTTCGACGAACGGGAGCGAGCGTTGGCCAGGGCGGGGTACAATCTGTTCAACTTATTCTCCGAGGAAGTCTACATCGACCTGCTGACGGACTCGGGCACCTCGGCGATGAGCGATCGTCAGTGGGCCGGTCTGATGCTCGGCGATGAGGCGTACGCCGGGAGCCGGAACTTCCAGCACTTCGAGTCGACGGTGCGCGAGCTGACCGGTTATCCTCACATCGTTCCGGCTCACCAGGGTCGCGCCGCGGAGCACCTCTTGCTCTCGACGCTCGCCCGCTCCGGCGACATCGTCCCGAACAACATGCACTTCGACACGACCCGGGCCCACGTCCAGCATGTGGGAGCGCGGCCCGTGGACCTCGCGATCGACGAGGCGTACGATCCGGAAAGCGAGCACCCGTTCAAGGGGAACGTCGACACGCGACGTCTCGTCGAGCTCTTGGACGGTCCGTCCGGCGCCCACGTACCGCTCGTGATGGTCACGATCACCAACAACACGGGCGGCGGACAGCCGGTATCGCTCGCGAACCTGCGCGAGGTCGCGCGGATCTGCCGGGAGCGCGGCAAGCCGCTCTACCTCGACATGTGCCGGTGGGCCGAGAACGCCTACTTCATCCGAGAGCGCGAGCCGGGCCAGGACCGCCGCTCGGTTCGGGAGATCGGTCGCGAGATCTTCGAGCTCTCCGACGGCGCGACGATGAGTGCGAAGAAGGACGGGCTCGTCAACATCGGTGGATTCGTCGCGACCCGCGACGCCGGGATCGCCGCGCGTCTGAAGGAGGCGCTGATCCTGTTCGAAGGCTTCCCGACGTACGGCGGGCTGGCGCGCCGGGACCTGGAAGCGATCTCGATCGGGCTCGCCGAGGCGACCGACGAACGGTACCTGGCCCACCGGATCGGACAGGTCCGGTTCCTCGCCGGGCTCCTGTCGGGGCACGGGGTCCCGATCTTGCGTCCTCCGGGCGGGCACGGCGTGTACCTCGATGTGCGAAGGTTCCTTCCTCACCTCGGGGCGGACCAGCTGCCGGGCCAAGCGCTGGCCGTAGAGCTGTACCGGGAAGGCGCGGTGCGGTCCGTCGAGATCGGCGCCATCATGTTCGGCGACGATCCCTCGCCCGCCGCCCGCTCGATGGAGCTCGTGCGGCTCGCGATCCCTCGGCGGGTGTATACGGAGAGCCACCTGCGCTACGTGGCCGATACGATCCAGCGGGTCTGGGACCGTCGGTCGACGATCCGCGGGCTACGGATGGTCGAGGCGCCCGAACACCTGCGGCACTTCACGGCCCGGTTCGCCCCCGAGCCGACCTGAGGGGGACCCGCGCGCGCCCACGTTCCATGCGTCGCCGTTCGGACCGCGTACCTCCCCATCGGCCAAGCGCTGTAGCCCGTCGGAACCTCGCGCTCTGGGAGCGGATCGCCCGCGAGTACGAGGTGCGGAATGCCCGGGCGCTCCGACGGGCCGACGGCGCTGCGTGGGGCGTGTGGCGAATCCCGGAGCGGCAGCTGCGGCTGCTGGACGACGTTCGCGGTCGGGACGTCCTCGAGCTCGGGTGCGGTTCGGCCGGTTGGTCGATCGCCCTCGCCCGACGCGGGGCCCGGGTCGTCGGTCTCGACTTCTCCCCGAGTCGGCTCGCGCAGGCGCGGCAACGCATGCGTCGCGCCGGGGTCGAGTTCCCGCTCGTGGAGGCTTCGGCGGAGGGGATTCCCTATCCAAAAGCGCGCTTCGACCTCGTCCTTTCGGATTACGGAGCGACGACCTTTGCCGATCCCAATCGCGTCGTGCCGGAGGTCGCGCGCGTCCTCCGCCCGCAGGGCGTCTTCGTCTTCGCGCATGCGAGCCCCTTCCGTACGGTCGCCCAGGACCTCCGAGCCGATCGGCTCGGCCGCCGACTGATCCACGATTACTTCCGGACCCGGGTGATCCGAGATCTTAGCGACCCGAGCGTCGAGTTCCAACTCCCGTACGGGGAGTGGGTCGAGCTCTTCGTCGCCTGCGGGCTGGCGATCGAGCGACTGGTCGAGCCCCGCGCCGCGGCGAACGCCCGGAGCTCGTACGTGAGCACCGCCGACGCCCGGTGGGCCCGTCACTGGCCGTCCGAGATGATCTGGAAAGTTCGCAAGTTACCCGCGCCCGCACCCCGGAAGATCGGTCGTTGACCCCGAGGGCTCGGGTGCCGGAAGGTCCGGCCCGCCACCGATGGACCAAGCAACGTCCGTAGGGTCAGGCACCCGGGCGGGCGGCGGAGGGATCGACGTCGTCGTCCACGGCCGAGCTGGAGGACAACGATCGGGCGATCGGCCCGACGATCTCGGACGCGATCCAACCCACGAGCTCGTCCGTCTCCGCCCAGCGGGCCCGACCCCCCCGGTCGCGGCAGACGATCGACAGGACGGTCCCGCCCTGCGCGGGGCCACAGGAGAACGCGATCCCGATCGGGGGATCCTTCGGGTCGTCGCCGGGGGCGCGCCAACTGAGGAGGGCGCGGTAGCCGGCCTCCCACTCGGTCGCGGGCGCCGGCGACCCTTCCCTCCCTGGACCACCCTGCCTCTCGACGGACCCCTCGGGAGCGACGTCGAAATGGGCGCCGCTCCGGCCCGGCAGGGACCGGATCTCCTCCCGAAATCGCTGAAAGACCCGGGCCGAGTCGGGGTCCGGGATCCACAGCTCGAGCTGGAGCGACGCCGGGGGCCTCGGCGGCGTCCGCACCCGAATCGACCTCGAGGGGGATCCGTGTCCGGTCCGAACGGACCGGCCCCCTACGGATTCGGCGGGTTCGGGCCCGGCGGGTTCGGCGGTGGATTGGCTCCCATCCAACCGGAGGGCGGGGGCAGCATCATGCCGGAGCCGAACGTGTGGCCGGTGATCCCCATGATCAGGCGATCGATGCCGATCACCAGGAGGGCGAATCCGAGCAGGAAGATCAGGAGCCAGAGCGCGAGCAGCGGCAAGACCAGGACGACCAGGGCCAGCGCGATCGAGATGAGCCCGACGACGACGGCGAGCGCCCGGTACCAGGTCGGCAACGTGTGCGACGGAGCAGCCATTCGAACCTCAGGGCCCGCGAGACACGCCCGCTATTTGAGGTCCGACCCCGATCCGGCGCGTCCGAGTCACTTGGGGTGATCCCGCAGGAAGGCGTCGAGCTCCGCCGCGATGCGATTCTCGCGGTCCTCGTATTCATAGTTGACCGGCCGGATCGGCTGGGGCACGTGGACGAGGCGCTGCAGGTCGACCGGGCTCCCGTCGAGGACGATCTCCGCGCTCGACCGCCGGATCGTCTCCTCGAGCTCGTGGATCTGCTCCGTCCCGTACCCCATCGCGGGCAGGATCTCGTGAAGGTGGGGATACTGCCGATACACGCGGGCGAGGCTCCCGACGGCGGTCTGGGCCGCGTCGACGATCACCGCCCCGTTCGCCCGCGCGACCAGGGTCGCCGCGCCGAAGGTCATGTCCCCGTGCGTCAGCGTCGGCCCGTCCTCGACGACGAGCACCCGCCGACCCCGGAGCTCGGAGGGATTGGCGGTCGTCACCTTGAGCGCGCCGAGGATCAACCGGGCGCGCGGGTTCGCGAAGGCGGCGTGCTCGGTCACCTCGCGCACCTTCTCGGGCGGCGCCGAGTCGGTCTTCGACACGACGATGACGTCCGCCTTGCGGAAGTTCGCCTCGCCCGGATGGTACGTCAGCTCGTCCCCCGCCCGGTGCGGGTCCGCCACGACGAAGTGGAGGTCGGGCGCGAAGAACGGGAGGTCGTTGTTTCCCCCCTCCCAGATGACGAGGTCCGCCTCCTGCTCCGCCGCGCGCAGGATCCGTTCGTAGTCGACGCCGGCGAAGACGACCGCGCCTTCCCGCAGGTGGGGCTCGTACTCCTCCCGCTCCTCGATCGTGCAGTCGGCGCGATCGAGGTCCTCCATCGTGGCGAACCGCTGGACCGCCTGCCGGGCGAGATCGCCGTACGGCATCGGGTGCCGGACGATCGCCACGCGTCGGCCGTGGGCTCGCAGGTAGCGCGAGATGTACCGGGTGAGCGGGCTCTTGCCGGCCCCCGTGCGGACCGCGCCGATGCTCACCACCGGTCGGCTCGACTTGAGCTCGGTCTCGCGCGGGCCCGGGAGGACGAACGAGGCCCCCGCCGCGAGGGCGATCGACGCCTTGTGCATCACTTCGACGTGCGGCAGGTCGCTGTAGGAGAGCACGACCTCGGCCACCCGCTCGCGCCGCACCAGGTCGGCGAGCTCGCTCTCGGCGACGATCGGGATCCCGCTCGGATAATCCGGGCCGGCGAGCGATGGCGGGTACGCACGCCCGGCGATGTTGGGGATCTGGGCGGCGGTGAACGCCACCACCTCGTACGCGGCGTTCCCGCGGTACAGGAGATTGAAATTGTGGAAGTCGCGCCCGGCAGCGCCCATGATGACCACCCGCCGCCGCGCCATCGGCGCGGGGGGAGGGTGCGCGCATAAAAGGGCTCCCGCGGGGCGCGGGCGCCTCCCCGCCCTCGGCCCGTAGCGGCGACTCAGTCGGGGTTATCGTCCGGGGGCGGGAGCGCGGGCCCCGGCCTTGCGCGACCCCTCCGCAGCCAGGGCACGAGCGCGGCGAAGATCAGCACCGCCGAGACCAGGAAGATCAGGTGGATCGAGTCGAGGAACCCGGCCGCCGCCGGGAACATCTCGCCGGGGTGGACCGTACCGAGGAGGATCGACGAGATCGCCGATCGGGGCAGGACCGACGCCATGACCGTCAGCGTGATCCCGAGGCTGATGGTCGAACCGACGTTGAGGAACGTCGTCCCGATCCCCGAGGCGAGGCCGCGGCGCGTCGCCGGGGCGGCGGTCATCATCTGCGCGCGATTCGGCGAGGCGAAGAGCCCCATCCCCGATCCGACGAGGATCAGTGGGGGGGCGAGCTGCTGGAACGTGTCCGCCGGGCCGATGGTCGTGAGCCAGAGGAACCCGGCCGCGCTCGTGAGGAGCCCCACGATGACGAACGGTCGGGGACCGTACTTGTCCGAGAGCCAGCCGCTGATCGGTCCCCACGTCGCGAGCGAGGCCGAGACCGGGATCAGGTAGAGTCCGGCGGTGAACGGGTTCAGGTAGCGGGGGGGCCCCTGGAGGTAGAAGACGAGGATGAAGACGAACGCCCCGCGGGCGAGCGCGTTGAGGAGCATCGAGAGCGCGGACAGCGAGAAGACGCGGTTCTTGAACAGGGACAGGTCGAGCATCGGCGCCGACTCGCGGGCTTCGATGAACACGAAGGCGACCAGCAGCGCTCCCCCGGCGACGCACAAGAGGATCCCGAGGAGGTCCGAGATCTGCCCGAGCGCGCCCAGCGTCACACCCAGCAGCAGCACGGTGAGGCCGAGGGCGAAGACGATGTTCCCGAGCCAGTCGATGCGGGGCTTGCTCTCGGGTTTCGCGAGCTCGTGGAGGTCGATGCGGGCGCGCAGCGTCGAGATCACCCCGATCGGCACGTTCACGAAGAAGATCCAGCGCCACCCGATCGTCGTCGTGATGATCCCGCCGAGGACGAGGCCCGAGACCGCCCCGGCGACGATCGAGATCTGATTGATGCCGAGCGCGCGCCCGCGCTCGTTGGGCGGGAACGCGTCGGTGATGATCGCCGCCGAGTTCGAGAAGAGGAACCCCGCCCCGACGGCCTGGACCAGTCGGAAGGTAACGAGCTCGATCCCGGTCCCGGAAAAGCCGCACAGCAGCGAGCCGCCGGTGAAGATCGCGAATCCGAGCACGTAGAGCCGGACCCGGCCGAACATGTCGGAGAGCCGGCCGAAATTGAGCAGGATCACCGCGGTGAGCAGCGAGTAGCCGAGCAGGATCCAGAGGAGTAGGGTCGCGTTGGTGTCGGGCAGCTCCCGACCGATCGTCGGCAGCGAGATCAGTACGATGTTCCCGTCGATCGACGCCATGAGCGTCGCGACCGTGGTGTTCGAGAGCACCCGCCACTTGTACTGGACCATCGGGCGCTACCTCGGAGCGCGGACCCGGCTCCCCATCGGGACGCCGGGCGTTCGGAGGGGGCTGCTCGGGGACCGATCGGACACCGTCGGCACGCTCCGGCGCGAGCGGACCTACCCGAGCGGAGTCTGGTTCGACTGATAGCCGGCGATCTCGGAGGAGAGGCGGTCGATGTACTGGCGGAAGATCGCGAGCACGTTGCGCGCCGTGATGACCCCGACGACCTCGTCGCCCTTCCGGACGACCATGCGGCGGACGCCGAGCTCGGCCATCTTGGAAACGACCTCGTCGGTCGGAGTTTCGGGAGGGACCGAGTGGACGATCCCGGAGGCGATCTCGTGCACCCGCGTCCGCGCGGCATCGGCCCCGGCGGCGACGATCCGTTGCACGTAGTCCCACTCGGTGACGATGCCCGCAAGCTTGGTCGGACCGCCCCGGGTCACGACCGCGTAGCCTTTCCGTCGCTCCACCATCGACTGCGCGCACGTGAGCGCGTCGCTGTCCGCATCGACCGTAACGAACGAAGTGTCCATGATGTCCATCGCGCGCAGAACCATGATCGTCCGAAGGTCCCGGCGGTTATGAGCGTGCGTCCCGCCGCCGGACGCGCCCTCGGCCACCGGTGAACGGACAGGCGAAAGTTGATTCGCGCGGGGCCCGTCGCGCGAGGACGGCGGGACGTCGGTGACGCATCCAGGGTCGGTCGATCTCGACTTCGAGCTGCTCCGGGGGTTCGGATTCCGTTGCCGACCGGACTGCGGTCTCTGTTGCTTCGCCGAGCCCCGCGCCGACCCTCCCGATCGCGCCCAACTCCTCCAGATCGCGCCCGAGGCGACGTTCGTCGGGCACGGACCCGACCGGTTCCTCGCGGCTCGACCCAACGGGGGTGCCTGTCAGTTCCTCTCGGATCTCCGGTGTCGCGTCCACGCCGCCCGACCCCATCCCTGCCGGGAGTTCCCCGTCACCGTCCATCTCGGTCACCGGGTCCAGGCGACGCTCGTCCTCTCCTGTCCGGGGGTGGATCTGGGTCCGCTCCTCGCTCGGCCCGCTTCCGGCGGGGCGGTCCCCGAGGGGCTCGACTCCGAGCTGGCCTCCGTGCGCTCGCGGCTCGGGTCCGACCTGGCCCGTCGCGTCGCCGCCACGTCGCGCCGAGGTCGTCGGATCGAACGGCGGCTGCGGGACTCGGATCGATGGACCGACGACGGGGCCGTGCGCGCGGCTCTGCTCGATCGGACGCCGATGCCGGACGACCGGGACTTTCCCGCGCAAGCCCTGCCCGACCTCGAAGCGGGGGTCGAGAATCTCCCGATCTTCTTCGACGGGCGCTCGGGACCGGTCGCCCTCGCCGAGGATCTCGGTGGCTGGCGGATCCTCGAAGTCGCCGCTGAAGGCGGGTACGAGACGCTGGAGGTCGTACCGCCGCCGACCCGAGCGCCGCGGTTGTCGGAAGGTGCCGAAGATCTGTTGCGCGGGTATCTTCGCTACGTGCTCCGGCGGGACGCGTTCCTGGCCGCCGTGCAATTCGATGCCGCGGAGGAGGACGACGGGACGGTCCTCGAGTGGACCGACGCCGCCCTGCGAGAGCTGGGCGCCACGGTCCTGGCCCGGGCCAGCGTCCGCGCGAGGCTGAACGGCGCGGGCGATCGCCCGCTGACCGCCGCCGACCTCGACGCAGGGATCCGGGCGACGGACCAGGACGCGCTCGACCGGCCGTCGTGGGGAGACCGTCTCTAAGAGGGACCCGGGAACCGCTGGCCGAGGCGCGTCTCGAGCTCCTTCACGAGGCGGGATTCGTCCTCGGCGCCCCACGGAGAGGGATCCGCGGGGACGGGCTCCGCCCAGATCCTCGGCGCGGGTTCGCCGAACGTCTCCTCGAATTCGTGGCGCCAGTCCGTCGGCGTGGGGCTCGCGTCGTCCGGGGGGCCGATCCCCGCGAAGATCGCGCCGGCGCGCGCCAGCACGCGGCTCACGGAGGCGGCACGGTACCCTCCGCCGCCGGTCACGAGGAGCCGCCCGTGGGCGACCTCCTGCGCGAGCGCGAGGACGGTGCGATCGATCTCGGAGTACGCGCTCGGAGTGTACTGCAGTTGGGCCAGGGCGTCGTTCGCATGACCATCCACCCCGTGTTGGAGGATGATCAGGTCCGGTCGGTACGCTCGCACGAGCGGCGGAACGATCCGGCGGAAGAGCGGCCGCAGCGCTTCGTCGCCGGCCCCGGGGGGCAGGGGTACGTTCACCTTCAGCCCGCCGCCGTCGCCGCGGCCGGATTCGTGGGGAAATCCGGTGCCCGGAAAGAGGGTCCGGCCGTCCTGGTGGAAATCGATGTCGAGGACCTGGCCGGACCGGTAGAACCCATACATCACTCCGTCCCCGTGGTGCGCATCGATGTCGATGTAGGCGACCCGCCGATGCTCGCGGATCGCCCGCGCAATGACGATCGCAAGATCGTTGAAGATGCAGAATCCGCTCGCGCGGTCCGGGTGCGCGTGGTGGAGCCCGCCCGCGGGATGGAAGGCCGGCCGCCCCCGCTCGCTGACGAGCGAGTAGGCCCGGTCCGCGCCCGCCGCGATGCGGGCGGCGGCCTCGTAGCAGCCGGGGAAGCTGGGCGTGTCGCCGCGATCGAGCAGGATCGGATCGTCCTGGCCGGACGCGACCTCGACCGATCGCAGGTACTCGGGATGGTGGAACGAAGCGAGCACCTCCGGCGGGGCGGGCTCGATCCGGTCGATCCAGTGGATGGGCCGGCCGACGTCGGGGGGGACGAGGTGCGCGAGCAATCGGACCGCGAGCGCGCGGCTCCGTTCGGTGAACGGATGGTCGGGTCCGAAGTCGTAGGCGAGGAACCGGTCGTCCCAGACGACCGAGACGCCGGGGTCGTCCGGGATCGGGTCACCCCCCGTTCGATGCAGCGGAGCGCCCGGCCAACGGCGGCAGGGTTAAGTCCCGGACCGGGTCGCGGGAGAGAGGAGCGGGGCGCATGGGGATCGAGGACGAAGTCTCGTCCAACGCCGTCAAGGTCTACAAGGCGATGAAGGAGATGGCGGTGCTCTCCGAGGACAAGATGGGGACCGCCGAGCGGATCACCCAGTCGTCGCGGCTCCCGAAGACGATGGTCATGAACGCGCTCCAGGAGCTCCAGAACCGGGGCTGGGCGCGCCGCAAGGTCCGCGAGAAGGCGGCCGGCTACTACCTCGTGAAGTGAGCGTCGAGCTCACGCGTCGGGTTCGCTGCGGAACGCCGCCCGACCCCAGACCTTCTCGACGAGCCGGCTGGTCGAACGGAGCGTGACCTCGGTGACGGTGCTCACGCGCGCGACCTGGGCCCGGGAACGGTGCTCCCCGTTCTGCTCGGCCGCGAGGTAGATCAGCGCGGCGACCA
>JASHUJ010000003.1 GCA_030040035.1 Thermoplasmata archaeon | reverse complement strand
AGAACACGTTCGAGCGGCTAGGGATCCCGAAGGCGGAGCGTGAGTACTTCGGGGGGGTCGGAGCCCAGTACGACAGCGGTACCGTTTACCACAAGATTCGCGAGGACCTCGCCGCGAAGGGCGTTATCTTCTGCGATACGGACACGGCGGTCCGCGAACATTCCGACATCGTTCGGAAGTACTTCGGCAAGATCGTGCCGTACAACGACAACAAGTTCGCCGCGTTGAACAGTGCCGTGTGGTCCGGCGGGAGCTTTGTCTACGTTCCGCCCGGCGTCGACGCGGGCATCCCCCTTCAAGCCTATTTCCGCATCAACGCGAAGAATGTCGGTCAGTTCGAGCGGACGCTCATCATCGGGGACAAGGGTTCCAAGCTCCACTACATTGAAGGCTGTGTACCCGTGGGCGAGGAAATCCTCGTGGGCGACCGCTTGAACGCGGTGGAGGAGATCGCGGCGGGTCAGCTAGTCCTCAACAGCGACGGGGTCGAAACCACGGTCGAAAAAACCATGGTCCGGCCGTTTGACGGAGATCTCGTTACTATCACCCCAGTGTCCGTCGGGAACTCGTTCCGACTGACGCCCGAGCATCCGGTCTACTGCGTCCCTCGCCGGAAGGTCCGACTGAGTCGGCGCACGAATCGAGCGATTTCCGACGTCGATCCCGCCAAGCTCGCCATGGCCGCGCCGGAGTTCGTACCGGCGGGCGAGCTGGAGGCCGGCGACTTCGTGCACTATCCGATCAACCGAACGGAACGCGATGACCCTGCTCTTGGCGAGGACCTGCTCCTGGTTCTCGGTTACTATCTCGCGGAGGGCTGCGCGCAGATCATCAACGGCTGCGAGGCGGTGACCTTCACCTTCCATATCGACGAGACCGAGTACGTCGCGGAGCTCTCGCGAGCGATCCAGGCTCTGACCGGCAAGACCCCCTGGAGCCGTCCCGAGCCGAGGAAGCACGCGGTCACCGTGGGAGTTTACTCCAAGTCGTTGTTCTCGCTCTGCGTCGATCATTGCGGCAAGTACGCGGACGGAAAGCGCCTGAGCAAGGTAGTCATGGATCTGCCCGCCGCCAAGCAGCGGATCCTCCTCGACGCCTACTACAACGGGGACGGGAACGTCTACCAGCGGAACGGCGGCACCGTTCACCGGGTGATGACGATCTCTCGTCAGGTGGCCTTCCAGGTCCAGGAACTACAAGCCCGCCAGGGCGTCTTCGCCACGATCAATATTCGCGAGCCGTTCCGTGAAACGATGCCCGACGGCCGGCAAATTTCGCATCGGCGCATGTATACCGTCTACCACCAAGAAGGAAAGCACGCCGAGGCGGTACGCCGCTGCGGCGACGCGTTCCTCGTGCCGATCCGCGAGATTTCTCGCGACCCCTATCACGGTCCCGTGCACAACTTCCACGTCGCGGGCGAGAACAATACCTATCTCGTGAAGGGGTTCTCGGTCCACAACTGCACTGCTCCCGTCTACTCGACCGACTCGCTCCACGCGGCCGTGGTCGAGGTCGTCGGCGAGCCGAACGCCAAGGTCCGGTACACGACCGTCCAGAACTGGTCGAAGAACGTCTACAACCTCGTGACCAAGCGGGCGGTCGCGTACGAGAACGCGCTCGTCGAGTGGGTCGACGGCAACATGGGCTCGAAAATCACGATGAAGTACCCGTCGGTCTACCTGCGGGGGCGCGGCGCCCGGGCCGATATCCTCTCGGTCGCGTTCGCGAGCGAGGGCCAGATCATCGACTCCGGTGCGAAGGCCGTCCACTCGGCCCCGGATACGTCCAGCAAGATCGTCGCGAAGTCGATCGCGATCCGCGGGGGTCAGACGAGCTACCGAGGACTCCTCCACGTCGCCCCCGGGGCGACCGGCGTCAAGGCCGCGGTCCGGTGCGACGCCTTGCTCCCCGACGAGAAGGGACGCTCCGACACGTACCCGTACAACGAAATCCACGAGGAGGACGCCACGATCACCCACGAGGCGGTCGTCGGGAAGATCGGCGAGGAGCAGATCTTCTATCTGATGAGCCGCGGACTCTCCGAGTCGGATGCGATCCACCTGATCCTGATGGGCTTCCTTGCGGAGTTCGCGAAGGAGCTTCCGGTCGATTACGCCATCGAGCTGAACCGGCTCATCCAGCTCGAGATGACCGGCGCCGTCGGATAGGCGGAGCCACCGCGCCCCTGCCTCAGTGGCTGCCGAGCCCGGCTTTAGCGTCACTCGGGCGGCGCACGGGCACGCGGGGCACGTCGGTGTGCGACTTCACGAGGTCGATCGCGGCCACGAGCGACGCGTAGGCGAGGTTCGCGTCGAGCCCGAGGGCCCGGGGCTCGCGCGGTCCGGGTCGATCGATCGAAGCGAGCGCGGCGCGGACGAGGGTCTCGGCCGCCTCGATCCCGGCCGGGTCGAGCACGGTACCCCGGGGATGCTGGGCCATCTCGAGCGTCTCCTCGAGCTCTTTCCTCAGGATCTGGACGGTCTCCCGGAGGGCGCCCTTGGGCACCGCATTCGCGTCCAGGATCAGCGGCATGAATCGGGGATCGGCTCACCTCAGTTTCGTATCGAAGCGCCACTCGGGGGCGGTCTCGGTCCCGATGACGGACATGAACGGGAGCACCGGGAAAGGGTGCGAGTGCCAGAGGACGTCCCGCCCCTCCCACCGCGCCGCGAGGAGCGGGTAGAGGAATTCGCGAAGCCCCGCGACGGGCGACCGTTCGAGCACGTAGGAGAGGAACCCCTCGCTGATCATGCGGAC
>JASHUJ010000029.1 GCA_030040035.1 Thermoplasmata archaeon | reverse complement strand
CTCCGGATGCTATGGCGAGGACGCTCTCAGCGCCGACCGCTAGGATGTAGCGCTGGAAAAGGGTGGTGCTCCCGGCGGGATTTTCCCCGGTCGGGTCGTTCCGGCCGGTTTTGAACCCGCGTCAGAGGCTCGAGAGGCCTCTATCCTTGACCACTAGACTACGGGAGCGCCCCTCGAGGGTATCGGGTGTCCTCTTTGAGGATTTCCTTCTGGTCCCGGCCCTTCTGCCTGACCGAACAGGGCGGAGAGAAGTATCCCCAAGCCGTGCACGGAGCTTCAGCGCCGGCCCGGCTACCCGAATGCGCGACCGAACCCACGCCGAAGCGCCTATCTGCCCTCTTTCGCTGTCCGTACCGTGACTCCGCCCGTCAAGGCGAGGAGCGGTCACATCCTCCTCGATCCGAAGCGTTCGTACCGCGATCTGATCCGGGTCTACCCGGAGATCCACCGCCGCGTGGTCGAGATGAACCGCCCGTTCGTCAAGGAGTCGGATCCGCTGCTGCCGGAAGTACTGCTCGATGAGAACCTGCGCGACCTGAAGGGGAACCGCAAGCCGGTCGGGTACAACCGCCAGGATGCGTTCGGGCTGCGGCTGATCTTCCCGATCGTCGAGGAGCGCCGGGTGGAGTTCTACTTCACGAAGCCGGCTCGTTGTCAGGAGGTTGTCCAGATCACCGAGCAGGTCGCCACCCTCCTGCGTCGGCGCGGGATCAAGCACTCGGTCGAATACGATCGACTCGCGCTCGGCCCGCCGCGGGGCCTTCCGCCGCCGCCCCCGGGCGCCGTCGGGCCGGGTTTCCTCAGCGGTTGACCGTCACCCTCTTGAGCGTCCGGGCTCTCGCGTTCGGGAGGCCCTTATGGGGGGATCTCCACCCCGCCCCCAGCCGCCCGACCTCCGATCTCGTCCCCGACCCGGACGGTCGCCGCGCGCGGGCGCTCTGGGCGTGTTTGCGGCCTCGGCCATCGTCCTGATCCTCACAGTACCAACCACCGCCGCCACGTACCGCATCGAGGTTACGCCGCCGTTCGCGGGGGTCGCCCCGATCGCGGCGAGCTCGGCGAACACCGACGGTTGCCACACGGCCGCGCGCTTCGTCGTACCCGCCAGTGCGAACCTGTCGACGGGCCGGGTCCGCTCGGACGGGATCAGCTCGGCGTCGGGATGCGGCGGAGCCCCCTATCCGCAGTACGCGGTCACCGGCGACGATCTCGGTTTCCAGGGCCCGAACTTCACGGTGCCGGTCTCGGGAACCTACACGATCTCGTTCGTCTGGCGCCTTTCATTCGCGGTCTCGCTCTCGGCGAGCGGAGACGCCTCGGACTACGCCCAGGCGAGCCTGTTCACCCTGGAGGCGCTGTTCGTCCCGTCCAACCAGTCGTCTCTCTACGTCGACGCGAGCAACGTGTTGTTCGTGCGGATCCACTCGGGAACGTACGCGAACTCGACGGAGGACCTGGTCGTCGGCCTCAGCGGGAAAGTCAGCCTGGTGGCGGGTCTCGTGTACCAGTTCCTCACGGTGCTGATCGTGGAAACCACGTCGTGGCTGGTCGGGCCGGGCGTCGAATCCGCCGCCTTCGACTTCGCCCACGGCGGGGACGGCGGTCGGCTCCGTTCGATGGCGCTCACCGGGTGAGCGTCAGGGCTCGGCCGGCGGGCGCCGGAACGGCCAGAGCGGCGGGGTCGCGGCGGATGCGGCAGCGGCGGCCGGGGCCGCGGGGGCCGGCTCGGCGACGGGCGTCCCTGTCTCCTGGAGCTTGCGGAGGGCCTCGCGGGCCTTCTCGAGCGCGGCCGCGTAGTCGGTCTCGCGCAGGCGGATCGATTCGGTGAGCAGCGCGCGAGCTTCCGAGGTGTCGACGTGGCGCTCGTGCGCGCGGGTGAGCGCGGCGTCGATGAGATAGTGGAGGTTCATCAGTTCCCGATGGAGCGACTTGCGGAGGTTGAGCTCCTCCTCGGCCGAAAGGAGGAGGCGCGCGGCATCCAGGAGGCGTCCGTCGCGGTACAGCTGGTCGACCCGGTTCAGGCTCTCCCGGACCGGTCCGACGCTCACGTGGAGACCCTCCTGGGAGAACGTGACCTCGGTCGAGAGCTCCTTGAGCCGGCGCTCGAACGGCTCGCGCACCACCGGCTCGAGCGCGGCGGTCGCGCGTCCGAGGAGGGCGTCCGCCCCGTCGAGCTGGCCCGCGTCGGCGGCGACCCGGGCCTCGCTGAACGTCTGCATGACGGGGGTCGTGTCGAGCCCCAGCCGCTCGCCGACCCACAGCCGGTCCTTGAACTGCGCCATCCGCTGTTCGATCTCCTCGCGCCGCCGACGGCGGGCGAGGTCGAGCTCCGAGCGGAGGATCCCGAGCGCCGCGGCGAAGTCCCGCCGCTGCCGCGCATCGTCGAGCCGGCGCCGCACCTCGGCGCGACGGGCGAGCTCGTCGGACGGGCCGGCCGGTAGGCGGCCGAACTCGGCCTCGACCTCGCGCCATCGACCGTCGACGACCGTGTCGAAGATCCGTTGGCTCACGGCGTTCGCGCGCTCGATCCCCTCGCGGACCTGGCCCCAGTCCCGCGATCGGAGCGCGGACTCGGTGTCGGAGACGACCGCGTCGAGCGGATCGATCTCCGTCGTGAGGCCCTCGGTGCGGCCCGACTCGACCTGGCGCCGGAGCTCCCCGAGCGGGGCCGCGAACAGGCGTTCGATCGCCCACCGGCCCATCTCGGTCGCCTCGCGCGCGGCGCGGACCGCGTCCGAGTAGCGGCCGGTGGCGAGCATCTGGCGGGCTTCGTCGAGCCGGGCGGCGCCTTCCGCCGAGGCGGCCCCGTTCTCGCCGGCCTCGGCCA
>JASHUJ010000028.1 GCA_030040035.1 Thermoplasmata archaeon | reverse complement strand
CTCCTCCACGACCGTCCTCGTAAGTCGGGGAACGCTGTACGGATTGCCCGGGGAGCAGTTCGACGCGGTGGAGGTCACGGTGAGCGGTTCCGTGGTACTGAACGGAACCGTGGACAATCAGTACGGGTTCGTCCTGTACCGGATGACGGGCGCTCAGGTCACCGAATTCTCCATCTCGGACAATGTGACGAAGGCCGGATTCGAGTGGACGTCCGGATTCATTCCAAACGGAGCGACGTACGACATCGACCTTACGTTCCCGCCCGGGAACTGGGATCTCGTGTTCTACAATCCTTCGACCAATGGGCTCACCGACTCGTATGTCGGATTTGTGACCGATCTGGTCGAAGAGCCGTCCTGAAGTCCGATCCTCGTCCGAGCGAGGCGAGCGGCGACCTCACGTTTCGTCCGGTCACTTCGGCGATCGTCCTTCCTTCGCGGGAGTCTCGAGCGCGTAGGGGACCACTTGGTGCCGTGGCAGGTACTCCGAGCGGCGCTGCGCGGTGAGCGCGTAGATCGTCTTTTCTGCGATCTTGCAGGCGTTGTCCGCGATCCGCTCGAAGTGGCGGGCGATCAGGAGCTCGTTCGCGAGTCGCTGGGTCGCACTCGAGGAGCGCTTCAGCTCGTCCACCAGGCGACGGGTCACCTTGCGGTGCAGCGAGTCGACCTCGTCGTCCCGCCGGAAGAGGGACCGCGCGAGAGCGATCCCGTCGCCGGCGAGGGCCTCGAGGGATTGGCCGACCATCGACTCGACGGTCTCGTCCATCTGGGTGAGCAGCCGGTGGACGTCCTCGGGCTCGCCCGAGGACTCCGCGGTCGTCTTCCGCGCCATGTCGAAGCCAAGGCGCCCGATGCGGTCGAGGTGGGTCGTGATCTTGAGGAGCGCGGCGGCCGTGCGGAGATCGATCGCGGTCGGCTGACGAAGGACGAGGAACGCGATCGCGGCGTGTTCCATGTCCTCGTCGAGCCGGTCGAGCTCGTCGCCCCGATCGAGCACCCGCTGGGCGGCCGCGAGATCGCCCGCATCGAACGCGCGCCAGCCATCGTGGACCATTGCGGCCGCGAACTCCCCCATCTCGACCGCGCGGGCCTTGAGGGACTTGATCTCGAGGTCGTAGCCCGGGCGCGGCCGCGGGGTCACCGGAGGAGGGCTCTCGCTCATCCGAACCGCCCCGTGATGTACGACTCGGTCAGGTGTTCCTTCGGCCGCTCGAAGAGGTCCTCGGTCGGTCCGTACTCGACGAGCCCGCCCAGGTAGAAGAATGCGGTGTAGTCGGCGACGCGCGCCGCCTGCTGCAGATTGTGCGTCACGATGACGACGGTGTAGTCGTCCTTCAGGTGGCCGACGAGGTCCTCGATCTTCGCGGTCGCGATGGGATCGAGCGCGCTGCACGGTTCGTCCATGAGCAGCACCTCGGGACTCGCGGCGAGCGCTCGCGCGATGCACAGTCGCTGCTGCTGCCCGCCCGAGAGCGACGTCGCCGGGGAGTCGATCCGGTCCTTGACCTCCTCCCAGAGCGCCGCCTGCTGGAGGCTGCGGAGCACCGCGGCGTCGACGTAGTCGCGCGGGTGATGACCGTTGAAGCGGAGGGCCACGCTAACGTTGTTGTAGATCGACATCGTGACGAACGGGTTGGGCTTCTGGAACACCATCCCGATGCGGCGGCGGATGCGCACCGGGTCCTCCTGGTAGATGTCCTCCCCGTCGAGGAGGACCTTGCCCTCGACGCGCGTCCGGGGCGCGGTCTCGTGCATGCGATTCAGGCATCGGATGAACGTCGACTTGCCACAGCCCGACGGTCCGATGATCGCGGTGACCATGCGGTCGGGGAACTCGAGCGAGATGTCCTTGACGCCCGGATGGTCGCCGTAGTAGGCGGTCAGGTGCTCGACCCTCAGCTTCGCGCCGCTCACGGGAAAGTTACGCTCCTCCGACCATCTGGCGGCCCAGCCGGTGGATCATGTACCGGGCCACCACGTTCGTGATGAGAATGGCGATCAGGAGGAAAAGCGTGGCCCCCCACGCGACGTCCTGCTGGTTGCTGGCGGGGCTGAGCGCGAAGTCGTAGATCAGCAGCGGGAGCGCCGCGATCGGCTGGTCGAGGCCCCGGTAGTACAGGTTGGACCCGAACGCGGTGAAGATGAGCGGGGCCGCTTCGCCGGCCGCCCGCATGACGGCGAGCAGGACTCCGGTCGCGATCCCCGGAAGTGCCGAGATGACGACGATCCGCAAGGTCGTCTTCCACTTCGAGATGCCGAGCGCGAGCGCCGCTTCCCGGGTGCTGTTCGGCACGGTCCGGAGCGCTTCCTCGGTCGTTCGCGTGACGATCGGGATCATGATCGCCGAGAGCGCGAGGCCCCCGGTGATGGCGCTGTACGTCAGAGAGGGGTACACGAGGATGAAGTAGCCGAAGATGAACGCTCCCATGATGATCGAGGGAACGCCGCTCAGCACGTCGGCCGTGAAGCTGATCGCCCGGCCGACGCCGCGGGTCCGGTATTCGGACGCGAACACGGCCGCAAGGACCCCCACGGGAATCGAGATCAGGGCGGCGATGCCGACCAGGATGACAGTCCCCTGGATATTCGGCCCGATCCCCACCGTATTGCAGGACACCTGCGAGCAGGCGTTGGGCGGGACGGAGGTCAGAAACCCGGTCTGGAAGAGGACGGTCCCGCCGCGGACGACGGCGGTGTACACGATGCTGACCAGGGGATAGAGCACGGCGACCACGCACAGCCCGGTCAGGACGGCGACTCCGTGGCTCAGGAGCTTCCGTCGCGCATGGTGGTCGAACCGCATCATGTCACGATCGCTCCGGCCGACTTCGTGATCCGCCAGACGAGCAGCCGGGCCGCCACGTTCACGCCCAGCGAGATCCCGAGCAGGACGAGCCCGCACTCGAGGATCGCAGAGGTCTGAAGGGGCCCAGTGCTACTCAGAAGTTCGTTCGCGATCAGGCTCGCGATCGTCTGGCCGGGCGAGAAGAGCGAGGTTGGGATCCGGTCCACATTGCCGATCACCATCGTGACCGCCATCGTCTCCCCGAGGGCGCGTCCGAGCCCGAGGATCGTCCCGCCCACGATGCCCGACCGCGCGTACGGAAGCATCGCGGTCCGCGTCGTCTCCCAGTTCGTCGCGCCCAGGCTGACGGCCGCCTCCTGCTGGGCTACCGGTACGGCGAGCAGCGAATCCCGGCTGACGGCGCAGATCGTCGGCACGATCATGACCGCGAGGACCACGCTCGCCGTCAGGACGCCGAAGCCGTAGGCCGGGCCCGTGAAGAGGCCGGTGAACCCAAACCACGTCCTCAGGAACGGATCGACCGTCGTGCGCATGTACGGCACGATGACGAAGAGGCCCCAGAACCCGTAGATGACGGACGGAACCGCGGCGAGCAGCTCGATCGCGGTGCCGACCGGTCCGCGCAGGTAGCGGGGGGCTTGGGTCGTGATGAAGATGGCCGAGCCGAGCGCGAGCGGGAGCGCGATCAGGAGCGCAATACCGCTCGTGAGGAGGGTGCCGACGACGAATGGGATGACCCCGAAGATCTGCTTGTTGGGGTCCCAGATCGTCCCGTAGAGGAACCCCCAGCCGAAGACGCGGAACGACTCGCGCGAGCTGTTCGCGAGAATCCCGACGATGGCGAACGCCATCGCCAGGATGCCGAGCCCGACGATGGTGACGACGACGAAGAAGATCCGATCCGGCCAGCGGGAGACCTTGCGGGAATCGGAGGAGGGTCCCGGAGAAGAAGGTGGGGAAGGGGTTGACGGGTCCATACCGAGGTTTCCGGAGGGACCCGCGTGACTACGTCGGGGCGCCGCCGCCGTTCACCACGCAGATCGGGACCGGCGATCCATCGAACATCATCGAGCTGAGCGTCGCGTTGTCCACGGTCAGCACGAAGCCGGGCAGGGGGGCATAGCTCAGCTTCGGCGACCAGCTCTGACCGGTCGTGATCGCCCACTGGATGAAGTCGACGAGGTTCTCCGCGCTGTTCAGCGTGTACGAGGAGTACGCGCTGCTCAGGTCCTGGTAGACCAAGAGGTAGGTGAGCGAGGTGATCGGGTAATCGCCCGCGCCCGGTGCGTCGAGGAACGACACGTTGTACCAGGATTCGGAGCCGCTCGGCAACGTCGGGTGGAGGTCGACCAGCGCCGACTCGGTGTTCGTGACGTTGGCCACGATGAAGTTGCCGGTCGGGTTCTGCACCGCCCCGATGCCCAACGAAGCCGAGGACGTCAGCGCGTACTCGATATCGACGTAGCCGATCGCGTCGGGGGTCGTGGAGACGGTCGACGCCTCCCCGCCATTGCCCGAGGCGCTCGTGCCCGGCAGCCCGCTCGGCCAGCTGAGATTCCGACCGTAGTGCGAGGCCCAGTACGAGTTCTTGAGGGTCAAGAAGCTCGTAAAGATGAACGTGGTCCCGCTGCCGCCCGTCCGGTAGACGGGGGCGATGGACGCCGAGGGCAGGGTCACGCCGGGGTTCAGGCTCTGGAGCGCGGTGTTGTTCCAGTTCGTGATCTGGCCGTCGAAGATCTGCGCCAGCACGGACCCGTTGAAGTGGAGGTGCGTGATCCCGGCGAGGTTGTAGATCGGCACGACTCCGCCCGCAGCCTCGGGCACCTCGAGGAGTCCCGGGGCGGCCGCGAGCTGGGTGTTCGTGAGGGGCGCATCGCTGGCCCCGAAGTCGACGACCTTCAACGTGATCGCGGAGATCCCGGACGAGCTACCCGCCGGGTTATACGCCGTCACGACCGAGCCCGTCCAGTAGGAAGTCTCCCACTGGTCGATCAGGGGCTCGACGAGCGAGGACCCTTCTCCCTTGATGGTGCCGGGCGAGGGCAGGGTCGCTCCCGAGGTCACCGCGGTGCAACTGTACTTCGACGAGGAGCTCGTCGACGACTTGAACCACCCGGCGGCGAATCCGACGGCCACGATCACCACGATGATCACGATCACCGCCACGACCGGAATGACCCACGAGCCGCGCCGCTTCTGCCGCTGGATGCCCTCCGGGGCGGGCGGCGGGGACGAGCCCGGGGTCGGTTCGGTCGGCGGGGGCGACGGGGGCGCACTTGTTCCTGTTCCGCTGCTACTCATTTTCCTCCCTTCACGCGTGGCTACGACCGCGCGTCCCGCGCGTCACGACCGGCCCCCGGGGCAATCTCGCCCCACCGAGGCGCCGGCCACCCATTCGCTCTCGGACCCACGGAGAGTCCGAGCAATCCTTCGGAAGTCGCGGTAGTCACCGTCGGTGCGAGCCGTTGGCGCGATATATAAGAAATCAACGTAGTCTATATAGTAGTCTATATTCGTCCATTTGACACGCGTTGGCAACGGTCGCGCGCGACCCGGCGCGGTCCTCAAGCCGTGCCCGGTCTCAACGGTGGGAAGCATGCGTCACGTCGTCCGATTCGGGTACGACGGCCTTCCGTTCGCGGGCTGGGCCCGTCAGCCGGGCCGGCGTACGGTCGAGGGCGCGATCCTGGAGGGGCTCGTTCGTCAGAAGCTCCGCACCCGCGTTGATCCGACGAGCTTGGAGGTGGCGAGCCGCACCGACCGGGCGGTGAGCGCCCGCGCGAACGCGCTGACGATCGAGTCCGATCTTACCTCGACCGCGCTACTCCGCGCGCTCAACGGCATCGCGCCGGAGATATACTTCAGCGCCGGCGGGGCGGTGAACCGCGAGTTCCGCGTCCGCCGCGCCCTCCGCCGGGTCTATCGATACTTCGAGCCGGGCCGGCACAACGTGGAGCGCTGGAATACGGCCGCGCGTCGGTTGATCGGGGACCTCGACGTTCGCTCGTTCGGTCGTGCGGTGCCTCGCGAGGTCCCGACGATCCGGTCCGTCGAGTCGATCCGAGCACGGCCGTGCCCGGGCGGGATGGTGCTCGAGATCGCGGCTCCGTCGTTCGTCTGGGGTCAGGTCCGGAAGATGGTGGCGGCGTTGCGGGCCGTGGAACGCGGGGATCTCACCGAAGACGATCTCGCCGCCGCCGCCCGCGGCGAGATCCAACTTACGCTCCCCCTGGCGGAACCCGAACGCCTCGTGTTGTGGGAGGTCGACCTCCCAGTGCGGTGGGAGAGCACCTGGACGGGACCGAACCGTCGGCAGCGGGCCTATCTCGAACGCGCCTCGGCGCTCGCGTGGTCGCAGGCCGAGATACTCGTCGGGTTCCCGCCGGATTCCGAAACCCCGCCGGAACCGAAGCGCACGCCCTAGCCGACGCGCTCCCAGCGCTCGAGCTTCTGCACCGCGCTGAGGGTCGAGCCGCGCCGGATCTCCTCGCGCACCCGGTTCTCGTGCTCGAGCACGTCGAGCGCGCGGTTCGCGACCTCGGCCGCCCGCTCGCGCGGTACGACGACGACCCCGCTGAGATCCCCGACGATCCAGTCCCCCGGGCGGACGCGTTGGCCCCCGACCGTGACCTCCACGCCGATCTCGCCGAGGCCCTTCGGCTCGCCGGCGTCGGAGCTCGTCGTCCGGCTGAACGCCGGGAAGCCGAGGTCCAGGATC
>JASHUJ010000027.1 GCA_030040035.1 Thermoplasmata archaeon | reverse complement strand
CCCGCGTACTTCGGGGCCGAGCCGTGCACCGGCTCGAACACCGCGAGGTTCTCGCCGTAGAGAGCGCCCGGCGCGACCCCGAGGCCGCCCGCGAGCCCCGCGCAGAGGTCGGAGAGGATGTCGCCGAAGAGGTTCGTCGTGACGATGACGTCGTACTCCTCGGGCTTCTTGACGAGCTGCATGCACATGTTGTCGATCAGCCGCTCGTCCGACGGGATGTCCGGGTACTCCCGGGCCATCGCTTGGAAGGCGGCCTGGAAGAGCCCGCCGGTCGTCTTCATGATGTTCGCCTTGTGGACGGCGGTCACCCGACGGCGCTTGTCCCTACGGGCGAGCTCGAAGGCGAACCGGAGGATCCGGTCCGTCGCCTTGCGCGTGACGACGGCGACCGACTCAGCGGCCGAGTGCTCGCGGTCGACCCAGTGCTCGACGCCCGAATAGAGGCCCTCGGTCGCCTCGCGCACGACGATGAGGTCGGTCTCGGGAAAGCGCGTGCCCTCGCCGGCGATCGCGCGGGCCGGGCGCACGGAAGCGTACAGGTCGAGCTGCTGGCGGAGCGCGACGTTGACCGATCGGAAGCCGCCACCGATCGGTGTGGTGATCGGGCCCTTGAGCGCGACGCGGTTCCGGCGGATCGACTCGAGGACGGCGTCGGGGAGCGGCGTCCCGACCTCCCGGATCGCCTTCTCGCCGGCCTCCGCGACCTCCCAGTCGAACGAGACCCCGGTCGATTCCGCCACGACGACGGCGGCGCGGGTCACCTCGGGGCCGATCCCATCGCCCGGGATCAACGTCACTCGATACGTCATAGAACAGCGTGCGAACCGCTGCGAGCGTCCATCGAATTTAACTGCTGACCTTGCCGGGGCCCCCGCTCGGGCTAGGGGGGCCCGCCGCGATGCGGGCGAGCACGGCGCGCAGCACCCGGTCGCGCACGCCCGACTCCGTCAGCGAAGGGGTCACGACCATGACGACCGCGTCCCACGTCGTCGCGGAGACATCGGCGACCTCGAACGACAACCGAGCGCCGACCGTCTTCGGGTCCTGGAGCACCGCCTTGAGCTCCCCGACCGCGGACTCGACGGTCGCGACCGGGATCGTTTGCGGGAACGTCATCCGGACCCGGACCGTGCGGATCCCCGTCTCGGGATGCTGGACGATCCCGTTGAGGACGATCGAATTGGGGAGCTTGACGACGCCGCCGTTGTCCTGGCGCAGGATGGTGTACGTCAGGCCGATGTCCTCGACCGTGCCGCCGTAGAGCGGGTACAGCATCTCGTGGGCGTACGAGGGCGCCATCGCGCCCAGCCCTCCCGAGACGATGTTGATCCGATCGCCTGGGCGGAACGGGTCGGCGGCGATGAGGAGCAACCCGGCGAACAGGTTCGCGAGCACCGTCTGGGCCGCGAGGCCGAGGACGATCCCGGCGAGCGCGCTGCCGAGGAAGATCGACTCGATCGAGACCCCGGCGAGCCCGAAGAGGGCGAGGACCGCTCCCCCGGCCACGAGCAGGTTGATGAAGATCCGGACGACCGCCGTGCGGGAGTACTGGCCCCTCCGACGCATCAGCGAGGTCGCGGCGCCCGACATCGCGCGGGCGAGGAGATACGCCACGAGGAGGATCGCACCGGCCTCGAGGAAGAGGACGACCGGCCCGGCGAGGCCCCACACCACGAGCAGGTGGTGGTTGATCAGTAGGAACAACCCGTAGAGGAGGATCCCGACGACCAGCGCGAGCGCGAGGTCGCGGACCAGGATCGAGAGGGGTCGGGCCGGACCCGCCGTCGCCATCGTCGGGGGGCAGGGCCTCGAACGGATAGCAGTTTTCACGGGCGGAAATCCCGAGTAAACAGTATTCTTATACACCGTAGTAATGCAGTGACCGATGGACACGCCGATGCGACCCGAGGTCCTGGCGAACGACTGGGTCCCGCCGGTCGCGTTCGGCCGGCGGCAGGAGGTCGATGAGGTGGTCCGACGGCTCGACCCGCCGGTCCCGAGAGCTCCGCCCCCGTGGATACTGGGAGTCGCCGGTCCGAGCGGCTCGGGTACCTCGGCGGTCGCTCGTCGGGCCGCCCGCGAGCTCGTGGACCGACTTCGGGCCGCGTCGGCCGAGCCGCTGCCGCGAAGTTGGTCGGTACGAGTGGGGTTCCTACGGGGAACGCATGGCGTCGCGACCAGCCTCTTGCAACTCCTCGATGAGGGATTCGACGGACGCGGATTCCCCGTGGCGGAGATCGTCGCGGGGTTCCTGCGCCGGCTCCGGCGCGACAGCCGACCGACCGTGCTCGTCCTCGACGATATTCGGTCCTCCGAGCCGGAGCTCGCCCCGATCGTGCGAGCGTTCGGCAACCCGGACCGGTTCCTACCCGAGGGCGAATCGGGGCTTCCGCCGATCTGGACGATCCTCGCGGGGACGGGTGAAGGTCTTGGGCATCTCGCCCGGCGTCTCGACGGACGCTACCCGCTCGGACCGTTCGTCCGGCTGGAGCCGTACGATGCCGAGACGCTCGCGCGGCTCGTCTCGGACCGGGCCGAGCGCGCCCTCGGGCGGCCGGCGCCGCTCGGGCTCGCGTCCCGCCTCGTCGGTCGGACCCTCGAGGAAGGGGGCGGAGCACGCCGCGCGATCGATCTATTGCGTCGCGAGCTCCTGCGTCGCTCGCTCGCCGGCTGGGAGCGACCCGGCCCAGAACCGGCGCCGGGACACGTGACGATCGAACCTCGTGTGGTGCGGGCGATCGGCGCCGCGTCCCACGGGATCGCGGCGCCATTGGGCGACGTCCGCCGGTGGGAGGCCGATCTCGCCCGGGCCCAGGGCGTCCGGCCACTGCCGACGACCACGCTGTGGCGAAGGATCGTGCGGCTCGAGCGCGCGGGCTATGTCCGGCGCGAGATCCGCACCGGCGGCAACGGGGGGACGCGCTCGCTCGTCCGAGTGCTGACACCGATCGAGGAGTGGCTCACGATCCCGTTCCCTCCGGAAAATCCTCGAGCCGTCGGACCGTGGGTCGCCCCGGGTCCTTCGGAGCGGCCGGGGGATCCGGCGCCTCCGCTCGCGGCGCGTCCCGGCTGGCCGGTCGGTCCGGGCGGCCTCGGATCTGGCTGACGACCATCTCGGCGAGCTTGCGCGAACGCAGCGCCTGTTCGATGCGGTCGATCGGTGCCTGCCGCAACGCCTCTCGATCCGGGTACCCGGCCCGGAACAGCATGCGCGCACGGACCCGGCCGATGCCCCGGAGCCGCACCAGGTCGAGCAGCTCCTCGCGGACGCCGTAGCGAACGCGGAACGACAGGTCGTCGATCGGGCGCCCGAGCCGTCGCTGGAACGTGGCGGCGAGGCGACCCGCCCCGAAGAGCAGCCACTCCGCGTCCTCGACCTTCGTCCGGAGGTCGCCCGCGCCGATCCCGAACCGTTCGGTCAGTTCGAGGATCGGGACCTCGTCCGTCCAGGCTTCGAGCACGCTCGCGGTCTTCAGCGTCGCGAGGAAGACCTCGAAGTCGAGGTCGAGCGGGGGCGACTCCGGCTTCACGAGGAGCTCCTCCGCCTCGTCGGTATAGCGAGTCAGGAGGTCCGCCTCCTCGCCGCCCCGCAGGAAGAGCGGCGAGAGGTCCGGCGTCGCCGAGATCGCGGCGAGCAGCGGGAACGTACCCACCCCGATGGGCGCGCGGTCGAGCACGTCGCGGAGGACGATCGCGCTCATCGGGTCGAGGTAGAGTTCGCTCGTGAGGTGACCGAAGCGCGTCGCCCGAAGCCCCGGCCCCGGTTCGAGGAGCTCGTTCGTTTCGAGGAACGCGCGGACCCCGCCGATCTTCGACTCGAGCTCGTCGAGGGGCAGTGTGTGGCCGTAGAACGTCGCCGCGAAGAAGCGGCGCAGGTCCTCGGTCCCGGTCACGGCCCCGCTCGCGACGAGCGCGAGGAGGTGCATCCGCAGGGCCGGCTCCGCGGCAAGGCGGCTCGCGACGGGTTCGGGTGGGGCGGACAGGTAGCGGTCGAGCAGCCGCTCCTCGTCGTCGGGGGTCCGCGCGATGAGCAGCGCCTCGCCGACCGGGTCGTACCGAGGACGGCCCGCGCGCCCCAGCATCTGGTGGATCTCGAGGGCCGGGATCGGCGCCTGCACGCCGAGGTGGGTGTCGTACCGGCTCGTGTCGCGTACGATGACGCGCCGAGCCGGCAGATTGATGCCGGCCGCGAGCGTCGGGGTCGCGACCAGCACCTTGAGCGCGCGGTCCCGGAACGCGCGCTCGACGACGCGGCGCTCGGGGTTGGTGAGCGAGGCGTTGTGGTACGCGACGCCGTGCGGGAGGAGCGCGCTCAACCGCCGAACGCCCTCCGTGTCCTCGTCCGAGATCGCGGCGAGCTCGGACGTCGCGAGCTGGGCGCGCGCGCGCTCGGGTTCGGTGAGCAGGCGCCGCACGGTCGGGACGAGCGCCTCCGCCAACTGCTCGCTCGCCCGTCGGCTATTGACGAAGACGAGCGATTGGCCGCCTTCGTGTACGACCGTCCGGACGAGCCGCGGCACGGCCTCGCCGGGCGGAGGGATCTCGCGCGTCGTGAGGTCGGTGAACAGGATGCGGCCCTCCGAGTAGACGCCCAACTTGAGCGGCACCGGCCGATACGAGCTCGCGATGTGCCGGGCCCCGAGCCACTCGGCGAGCTCTTCGGAATTGCCGATCGTGGCCGAGAGCGCGACGACCTGGAGGTCCGGGTAGCGCTGCCGAAGGCGGGTCAGGCTCACCTCGAGCGTCGGTCCCCGATCGGGATCGCGCATCAGATGGACCTCGTCGGCGACCACCACGCCGAGCCGATCGAGCCACGGGCTGCCCCGGCGCAGGAGTCCGTCGGC
>JASHUJ010000026.1 GCA_030040035.1 Thermoplasmata archaeon | reverse complement strand
TCAGGAGGATCTCCCCGAGCATCTCGGAGGAGAGCAGGCCGGTCGTGAATCCGATCGACCCGACGATGAGCCCGATCTCGCCCCGCGGGATCATCCCCGCCGAGACGGTCATCGATCTCCCTCCGGCGCCGAGCCGACGTCGAGCGAACGGGTACACTCCGGCGAACTTCCCCACGGCCGCGAGGGCGGCGAGCAGGAGAGCGAGCCCGATCACCGTGAGGTCGGCGAAGAGCGAGACGTTGAACTGCGCTCCCGTGACCACGAAGAACAGCGAGCCGAACAGGATTAGCAGCACGTCGGTGATCTCGCGCGTCCGGCTCGCGACGAGGCTCTCGGCGATCGCGAGACCGGCGATGAACGCGCCGATCACGGCCGAGAATCCGAGGGAAACGACGATCACGACCAGGACGAACAGGAAGAGGAACGGCATCGCCTGGGCTTCCCGGACGTGCCGCACCCGCAGCAAGCGCGGCAGGATCAGGACGGCCGCCAGCAGGAGGACGGCCCAGGCCACGACCGACTCGAGGACGCTGCCCGTCACCGAGAGGACGTCGAACCGGCCGCCGATGATCGTCAGCGCCGCGGATAGCAGGCTCAGCGCGACGACGTCGTCGAGCGCCGCGACGTTGACGAGGAACTGGCCGGTCGGATCGCGCGCCAGGCCGGCCGAACGGACGAGCGACGTCACGACCGCCGAGCTCGTCGCCGCCGCGGCGACCGCAATGAGCAGCGCCGCGTCGATCGAATCGAACCGCGAGAAGACCACGAAGACGGCGGTGAATGGGACGAAATCACCGGCGATGGCCGCTCCGACCGCCCACGCCCCCGCGGCGCGAAGACCCGAGAATCCGCTCCCGAGCCCCGCCGCGAACAGGAGGAGGATCACCGAGAAGTCGGCGAAGATCAGCACGTAGCTGTTGACGACGAAGATCTGGGCTCCGACCAGGGAGTTCAGAAGGCCCCCGAGCGCCGAGACGCTGAGGAGGATCCCGAGGAGGAGGTCGGAGACGATGGTCGGGAGCCCGGCGCGCTGAGCGAGGGGATGCAGGAGCTCCGCGACCGCGAGGAAGATGAACACCTCGAGCAGCGCGTAGTACGCGACGACCGGGACGAGGTTCGTCATCGCCGCTCCACGAGGCTGACCGATCCGGAACCGTCGGCGCTCGGCGCGCTAGCGTCCCTGCTCAACTCCGATCCAGCGACGGAACCGCCGGGCGTTCTCGAGCGTGCCGACGAGGACGATCGCGTCCCCGGCCTCGAGCACCAGGTCCGCCGGCGGATCCACCAGGGTCGCGTACTCGCCGTCCTTCCCGCGCCGCGCGTAGCCGATCAGGATGCAACCGGTCGCCTGTCGCACCTGCGCCGCAGCGGCGTCGAACGCGGCCCCGGTCAGGTGCGTGCGCGGTCCGAGCAGGTATTCCTGGATGTCGGAGCGGACGTCCCCGGCGCTGAGGTCCTCGAGCGCGTGCGCGACGTCGGGCTCGAACGCCGCCGCCGCGCAGAGGCGGCCGCCCATGTCCGAGGGGCTCGCCACGTACGTCACCCCGGCGCTGCGCAGGGTCTCCCGGAGCTCGGATCGGCCGACCGAGACGACGACACGGATCGTCGGAGCGATCGACCGGACGTTGAGCGCGGCGATCATGTTCTGGGCATCGTCGGCGGTCGCGACGATCACGCTGTGGGCCGCGGGCACGTTCGCCCGACGGAGGAGGTCGGGTTCCGCCGGGTCCCCGTACGTGGCGTAGAGCATGTCCTCGGGGGCGAGGGAGCGGAGGTTCGCCACCTCATCGGCGTTCTGGGCGATGACGGCGACGCGCTGATCCTGGGCGAGCAGTTCGCGGATCGCTGCGCGCCCGACGTCGGTGTACCCCAGGACCACGATGTGATTCTTGAGATCCGTACCGAGCAGTCCGAGGCCGCGCTTCTGCTGCTCGGAGGTCACCGCCGTCGTGATCACGCTGATGAGATAGCCCAGCAGGAAGATCTGGACGAAGAGCGTGCCCATCGTCACAAGCCGGGCCGGATCGTTCGTCGGCACGATGTCGCCGTATCCGAGGGTGGAGAGCGTGACGATTCCCCAGTAGAACGAGAGGAAGAGCCCGTTCGGCCCGCTGAGGATCGCCCCCCGCTCAAAATAGTAGAAGAGGAGCGAGGAGGCGACGTACACCGAGCCGAAGACCACGAGGAGCGGGGCGATCCGGCGGAGCAGGTCGGCGAGGTAGCGTCTGCGAGCGCTGGCCATCGCGGACGGTAGCGCGGGAACGCTGTAATCCTTGCGCAACTCTGCGCTACTCGAGGGGGATCCCGGCCAGCGAAGCCAGGCGTCCGACGGGATATTCCCCGACCCGGTTCTCGCGACCCCACGGCGAGCGCTCGAAGAAGAACTCCAGGCGGGCCGACCGGTCCGCGGCGAACCCCGGATCGCTCCGTAGCCGCGCGTCGAACGCGGCTTTCAACTCGGGGTCCCGGGCGAGCATCTCGCGCGCCAGCCGCTCGAGCACGTAGCCTTCCCCGTGCTCCTTCGTCTCGAAGATCGGGTCGAAGAAACCCCAACGAAGAGCGGAATCCGGGGCCATCGGCTCGAGCCAGTGGATCGCGACCCGCGACCGGCGTTGATCGAGCGGCACGACCACGGACCCGGCGGGGAACGCCAGCGTCTCGGTCGAGAGCGCGCATTCGCCGAAGGCGCCCGCGGCCGAATCGACCGGACCACCGCGGAGGATCGGATGTCGGCCCTCGAAGGGACGGACGGGCCAGCGCATGCCCGAACAGCGGTACCGTTCGACCGGACCGGACCACCGATCGCGGGTCCGCCGGTGATGCACCCCGTGCGCATCGAGCACCTCGACGACGCGCGGCCAGCCCGGCGGGAGGATGTAAGCCGCGGGGGGACGGACCGCTGCGCTGACCCGGACGCCCCGAGGGACCGGCAGCTCGACGTTCCACGGCTCGTGCCGGTATTCGAGCCGAACGCCCCCGGATACGTCGCTGGGTTCGCGATCGAATCGGTACCCCCGGAAGGCGACGGTCGTGGTCTCCTCCGTCGCCTCGAGCGCCAAGGGAAACATCGGGGCCGCCCCCGAGCCCAGAGTGACCGCGGCCTCGTCCGCGGCGCGATTCAGCTCGAGCAGGGTCGAGCGCTCTCGATGGAGCACCTCGAGCAGGGCCCGGAGGATCGCGTAGTTCGCGGTGACCCGGGTCCGATAGTCCTTCAGCATGTGCAGCTCGACGAGAAGGGCGGGACGGCCCTCGAGGATCATCCGGCCGGTCGAGAACCGCGGGGGGTTCGGGTTGAACGTGAGCCCGCGAGACGGATCGGTGTCGTCCGCAAGGAACACCGCGCTCGGAAACGCGAGGTGTCCCGACGCGTCGATCCGACGGACGAGCTCGGGGGTCACGGTGGAGCGGATCCAATCGGCGGTGGCCGGAGGCACGTCGGGCGTCGCGTCCAGCACGAACGTCACGTCGTACTGGAAGTCCGCGCCGTCCGTCACGTGGTCGTCGACGAAGAAATCCGGTTCCCATCGGCGGAACATCCGGAGGAAGGCGCGCGTCTCGGGCGCGTCCGCCTTCATGTAGTCCCGGTTCAGGTTGAGGTTCGTCGCGTTCGCGCGCCAGCCCGCGAGACTCGGCCCGTCTTGGTTGATGCGCGTGTACGGCGATCGGCGTTCGTGGCCATCGATGTTGTACACCGGGATAACGACGAGAACGACGTGCTCGAGCAGGGACGCGACTTCCGGCACCGTCAGGAGGTCCCGCACCAGCGCGAGGCACGCGTCCTTGCCATCCATCTCGCCCGCGTGGATCGCGTTCTGCACGAGCAGGATCGCCCGACCCGAGGCATGGATCGCCGCGGGATCGAACTCCCCGTCCCGGGAAACGACCACGATCTTCAGGACCCGATCCTCCCCGGTGCGCCCGAAACTTTCGATACGAACTTGGCCGGGGTAGGCGGCGGCGATCCGTTCCAGGTACGCGACCGTCTCGGCGTAGTCGGGCGTCCTCCGGTACGCGCTCGCCTCCGCGGGGGTGATCCACGCCTCGGCGGGCGATTGATCCGACATCGACCTCCCTCGGACCTCCCGTATCGGGGCGCAGTTCATAATCGAACTC
>JASHUJ010000211.1 GCA_030040035.1 Thermoplasmata archaeon | reverse complement strand
GACTCCTGCCCCGCCGCTCCGATAACCTGCCGGTCAGGCGGACTTTATGAGCGGGTCGCCTCTTCGCGCGTCATGTCAAGCCACAGCAAGCTTCTGCTGCTGGTCGTCGCCGCGGTCGTAGCCACGATGGTGTTGCCGGGCGCCTCGGCGCTGCGCGTCGGAGGTTCGGGAGAAACCGGCGCCGTGGTCGCTCCCGTCCACTCGAGCGGGGCATCGGCGGGCGCCTCGGCGCCGTCCGCCGCGTCGGCCCACTCGGCGCCGGCCTCGCTTCAAAATCGGGTACTCTCGGAACTGAAAGCGGCGAACGTTCCCTCCAAGGATGCTTTTCTACCGAACTTCGGCGCCCACGTGGCCGTCCAAAACAGCGTGGTGACGCCGCTCTACAACAACACCCCCGCCCCGATGGGCCTGGGCGACTTCGGGATCGAGGACGTCCACGGGACGAACGTGGGGACGATCACCTACACGCGGAGCGTCGAGGCGTCGGTCACGCTCAACTCGGTCGAGCCGCTCTACGTCACCTCGTCGGCTCCCGATGAGTTCACGATGCAGCTCAACACGGTGACGACGAACATCGACCTGTTCGGGAACGACAGCTACCAGTTCTGGCTGCAGAACGTCCCGATCTACGCCGAGAGCTCCCAGACGCTCTCCTTCGAGGACAACGTCTGGAACTTCTCGAGCCCGTCGTTCACGTTCACCTCGAACTCGGTCTACGCGCACGGGCCCGGCGGCGTGGTCGCGGCACCGGTGCTCTACTTCGCCCAAGGTCCTTCGTTCCACGTGCCGACGCCGTTCACCGTCATCACCTACAACAACCTCTCGATCGACCACGGGCGCTCCACGGTCTACTTCAACTACACCGTGGTGCCGTCGACCGGCCCCGCGTTCTCGGGGTCGTACGACTTCGTGGAGTTCAACTCCGAGCCCCACCCGTACGGGAACGCCCCGCAGCCGCTCAACCAGATCAACGGCCAGCAGGTCGGCGACACCGACTTCCTCCTGAACGACGCCGAGATCATGCTCGGGGGACCGGGCGGTGGATCGTCGACGACCCTCTTCCAGATCTCGGGCTCGATGGGCCTCTGGATCCTTCCGAACGGCTCGAAGACCTACGAGACCGTGCCCTCCGCGTACGACTTCGGCACGGACACGGGCGAGACGTCCGAGGGGATCGCCGAATATGCGACCGCGGGGCCGAACCCCGTGGCCGAGCTCGGCAGCGGTCCGTCGATGCTGTATCCGCTCTGGGGGGTCGCGGGCGCGCAGCAGGGCGAGGAGACGATCACGTTGAACCTGGCCCCGACGAACGCGTTCGTGTTCGCGAGCCCGGGCGCGACGTTCAACGCGAGCGCAGCGGGCTGGGGCCCGACACCGGTGAGTGGACCGACGGTCTACAACCTCCCGCCGGGCGCGTATAGCTTCGAGTTCCTCTTGGCCGATCACTCGCCGGCGGCGGCGACCTACACGTCGGGCGGCACGTGGACGGTCTCGCTTGCGAGCAGTCCGTCGCTCGGGGACTACACGCCGCTCTGGGCGGAGTCGAATAGCCAGCTGGCGGCGATCTCCCAGCCCGGAGGCTCGGGGACCGAGAAGAACCCGTACGTGCTCGACAACGGACCGGCCACGGTGAACTCGCTCTTCGGCGAGATCAACGACTACGACTTCCAGGTGTTCCCGGGCATCTACCTCATCGACACGACGGCGTACGTGACGGCGTACAACCTCCCGGCGTTCCAGGTCGACTACACCGAGAGCCAGATCCTCGGGGCCCGGTTGAACGTCGACGGACTCCCGTACACCGACCAGCTCAACATCGAGCTCTACGGCGCCTCCCACGTCTCGATCGTTGGCAGCACCGACCTCTCGGGATGGTTCGCCTCGTTCGGCTCCTTCGGCGAGCCGGCGTCGATCTACCTGTGGAACTCCACGAACAACCTGATCGCGGGGAACACGTTCCTCGTCGAGTCGGACGGGATCACCACGTCGGGCGGCGGCGAGAATGTGATCTGGGGCAACACGTTCGTCGCCACCCCGGTGGTCTCCGCCAGCTCCGCGGACGTCCTCAACTACGGAGCGTGGCCCGCCCTCTGGGAGTTCGAGTCGAACGACGTGATCTTCAACAACGCGTTCCTCACCCCGGTGACGGCGATCGAGTTCCCGGAGAACTTCTACACCGGCGGATTCCAGCTGAACATCAATCAGTGGAACGTCAAGGTGCAGCCCTCGAGCGACGTGTACACCAAGAACGGCTTCCACCTCTCGGGCAGCATCCTCGGCTTGAGCTGGGAGGGCGGGAACTACTGGTGGAACTACGGGACCGCGCAGGACCCGTACGGGGTGCTGCCGTACGATGACGGCGGCTACATCGTCCTCGGCGGGGACGCGCACCCCCTGATTACGGTCGCGCTGTACAACGTGAAGTTCACCGAGACCGGGCTACCGGCGGGCACGGCGTGGTCCGTGACGTTCAACGGCTACACGCAGACGAGCACGAGCGCGACGATGAACTTCTGGGCGCCGAGCGGGATCTACAGCTTCGCGGTGACCCCGATCGGCGGGTACATCGAGACCCCCTCGAGCGGAGCCGTCACGGTCTCGACGAGCACGGTGGTCGTCCACATCGTCTGCAAACCGTAGGCGCGTCGACCGCGGGCCCTTCCCATCGGGAGGGGCCCGACGAACCCCTTCCCGTCTTCTCACTGTCAAGAGCGGGCGAGCGTGGGCGCGGAGTGCCGGCCGACGGAGGGCCGGCGGTAACGATCGGGCGCGCAGGAAGTGGTTTCGCGGGAGATCGACGGCGGGACGGTCCGCCCGAGGACTCAGCCGAAGAGGGCGGAGAGTCCCTCGGCGGCTTCCTCTTCGGAGACGCCCTTCTCCTCCTTCTTCTCCTCTTCCTTCTTCTCGCCCTTGCCTTCCTTCTTCTCGGCCGGAGCGGCCGCTGCCGGCGCGGGCGCCGCGAACGTCTCGGCCTTCGCGAGGAGTTCTGCGAGGTTCACGCCCTCGAGCGACGCGAGCAGCGCTTTCACCCGAGCGGTGTCGGGGGCGACGCCCGCGGCGCCGAGCACCCCGCTGAGGCCCTTCTCGTCGATCGGCTTTCCGGCGGCATTGAGCAGCAAGGCACCGTACACGTACTCCATCGTTCGCACTCCGTGGTTCTTGGGGGGACCTCTAGGGACCTATGAGCTTGCCGACGGCCGCGGCCTCGCGCATCGCCTTCGCGAAGAGCGGCTCGATCGTCTCCTTCGTCGCGTAGCCTGTGGCGATCGCGACCGCGAGCGCCCGACGGTGGGCGCGGGCGACGAGCGCCGGGAGCGTCGCGGGGGTCGCGTATCCGACCTCGACCGCGAGGCCGATCGCCTGGCGGGCGGCGCGGGCGAGCGCGGCCCGCCGCTCGTCGAGGTCGACCGACAGGACCTCGGGCGGATAGTAGACCCCGCCGTCGACGACGGCGCGCAGGTTGAGCCCGACCTCGAGCGGGAAGATCTCGAGCCGCGTCAGCATGCCCGCGACCTCGCGGGAGATCGGCTGACCCGCGTGCACGATCAGGGTGTCCTTCTTCAGGACGACCTTCCCCTTCTCGATCGCCGCGGGGAATCCCGCGTGCTGGAGCTCGCCGACGATCGGGCCCGGCTTGAAGTTGGTCGTCTGCGCCGGCACGAGGATGTCGGCCGGGGCGATCTCGCCTCCCCGGGCGGGAGTCGGGGAGCGCGTCTTCAGGAACTGCTGGTAGAGCGAGAACGGGTTCCCCTCCGCCGAAAGGACCGCCGTCTGGTCGCGGACCTGCTCGAGCAGCGGACGCAACGACGACCGCTCGCTCGCCGCCTTCTCGAGCGCGTGGCGGATCGCGCTGTTCGGCGCGACCGTGATCGGCGTCCCGCGGGCGCGCAATTCGCGCCGCATTTTCTGGAGTGCCGCGGCCGGTACGCCGCGCACGGCGACGACCGCCGTCAGCGGGTGTCCGAGGAACTGCTGGGAGAGCGCATCCACGCGGGTCAACTTCTCCGCGCGGACAGAACCTCGACCGGGCATCGTTCGTCCCCCGACTACCAGAGTCGGATCGCCGGGCCCATCGTGGTCTTCACGTAGACGGACTCGATGTTCGTGCGGCCCCGTTCGAGCTTGCCGACGATCCGGTTCAGCACCGCGTCGACGTTCTGGGCGATCTGCTCGGGCTTCATGCCCCGGGTCCCCACCGGGGCGTGGAACGTGCGATTGCCCTTCGACCGGACGCGGATCGAGCGCTTGAGGGCGTTCACGAGGTTCGTGGGATCGCTGCCCGGCGGCACCGGCCGGGGCATCTTCCCGCGCGGCCCCAGCACGACACCGAGGCGCTTACCGATCGTGGGCATGAGCGGCGCCTCCGCGAGGAAGAAGTCGACCTGACCGACCATCTTCTTGGCGGACTTCTTGTCCTTCGCGAACTCGTCGATCTGGTTCCCCGGTACGACGACGTCCGCGACCGCGCGGACCTTCTGAAGGAGTTCGGGAGAACCGAACACGGCGACCTTCACCGGCTTGCCCCGCCCGTTGGGGAGCGGGATCTCGTCCTCGAGGCGGTTCTTCGGCACCGTCAGATCGAGGTCCTTGAGATTGATCGAGAGCTCGACGGTCTCCGAGAACTTCCGCTCGGTACCCTTCCCGAGCGCTTCGGTGACGACCTCGAGCGAGGAACGGTCCGGCATACGGGCTTCTCCGGCGGTAACGCGGCGCCGCCGAAAAGAGTTCCCTACTTAAGCGTGAGCCCTCGCGGCTCTCGAAGGCGTCGGGCCGCGAAGCGCGTGCGGGACGTCCCGGCCCGGTCGTTCAGAAGTCCCCTTTCAGGATCTTGCCCGTGGCCGCGTCGAGCTCGAGGATCCGGCTGCCCGGACCTTCCTTACGCCGCAAGGTCAGCTCCCAGACCGGGAGGAGCGCGAGGCGCCCCTCGGTGGGCTCGATCCCGAACGTGCGGCGGAGGATCTCGAAGGCCTGCGGGAGCGTGACCTTGAGCACCGGCATCGGGCCCGCGTCCCGCGGGAGGGTCGGCTGGAACGAGACCCCGGGCTCGTCGTTCAGGGACGAGACCTTCGAAGCGCCCTGACGCGCGATCT
>JASHUJ010000210.1 GCA_030040035.1 Thermoplasmata archaeon | reverse complement strand
GGGCCCGGATGTCCTGGGCCGCCGCCGTGCCCTTGCGCATCACGAGGTAGCGGAGCTGGACGACGAGATAACGCAGGAATGCGAGGATCCAATCCCAGAGCACGAAGATCCCGAAGAAGAAGAGCAGGACCGGCGTTACCTCGAGGGTGACGTAGGTCAGCAGGACCACCGGGACGGCCAGCCAGTACTTTCGCGAGAACCAGAGGTAGGCGATCGTGAACAGTTCGAGCGGAATGAACGCCTCCCAGTGAAAGCTGAAGATGCCGGTGAACGGCGGGAGCCAGGCGAGATAGATCCCGGTCGCCACCAGGGCCCACCGGTCCGACCGGAGCACCCGGCGGCCGATCGCGAACAGGGGTAGCGCCGCCAGCCCGAGCGCGGCGTCCTGGAAGGCGAAGAGCGTGAAGGCGGACGGCGCGAGCGCGTACGGCGCGGCGATGACGTAGGCGAAGAAGACCGGGTGCGTGAGCAGCAGGGAGCACCGGGCGGTCCGACCGCAGCTCGTCGACTCGTACAGCGGGAACGGAGCGGACCCGTGCGAGGCGGAGGCGAGCGCCTGCTGGTTGATCCCGAGATCGTAGAGCCCGACGCCGCCTGCGTTGACGTGGAGCTCGACGTAGTTGAGCCAAGTACCCGTCAGGGCCACGACGAAGTAGACGACCGTCATCAGGCCCACCCATAGGTAGACGCGGGGCGGAACCCATCGGCGCAGCGACGCGAGCTTCACGACCTTCTCTACCGGCTCTTGGGGTGCGCGGGACGGTCGTTTAGCTACTTCAGCAATCCGAGGCTAGAAAGGGGAAAGGAAGGGGTTGGTCTTCGAGGAACGTCCCCTCGGGGCCCTCGGGCGCCGATCTAGACTCCGAGGTATTGGCAGGTCCCGGCGGGCGCGGTGGTCGTCGTCGCGTTCCCGTAGACATCGTTGTTGCCGTTCGCCACTCCCGCGGGCGGTCCGAGCGCCACCTGAGTGTACGGGCTGTTCGGCGGCACGTGCTTCGCCGTCGCCTGATTGACGAAGATCGTGTTGAACGTATCCTTGTCCCCGTTCGCGGTCTCCGACCAGGGCGCGATGCGCCCGTTCTCGACCTTGTACGGGCAGGTGCCGAAGCCCGACGACGAACCGATGTACGTGACCGTGGTGTTGAGGTCGTCCTGGTTCTGCTTGAGGTTCACGGTGATCGTCGTCGCATAGACGGTCACGTTCGTGGCGTAGCCACCCTGGTGATTGTTGCAGTGGCTGTACGTCCCCTGGACGATGTTCAGGACGTCGTTCTCGGACACGATCGCGACGTTGATGCCGGGTCCGCACGTGACGTTCCCGCCGCCCCCGTGGTTCCACTCGGGGATCCCCCATCCGCTGCCGCCACCCTGCGACTGGCAGCCGTGGCCTCCCGAGCCCCCGTCCGCCCCGCCGAGGAGGTCCGAGACGCCGCCCCCGCTGATCGTGCCGTTCGCGGAGTAGGCGCACGCGTAGCCGGTGCCCTCGATGTGGAGGTTGATCGTCGTGTCGAAACTGTGGAAGTTCAGGAAGACGCAGTCGTTCGAACCGGCGATCGTCACGTTGACGACGCCGTCCTTGACGCTGCCGGCGCTGAAATTGTACCACAGTGGCGCCTTGGAATTGGAAATGTAGCTCGTGCACTGGTCATAGCCCGGATACGGATTGTTGAACGTGACCTTGCAGAGATTTCCCGAATTCCACTTCGGCTGTGGTTCGTGCGCGGTCGGCGCGCTCGCTACGGTCAGCGGAGACGGCAACCCGAACCCCCCCGCCGGAACGAGGATCGCGGCCCCCGTGATCACGAACGTCGCTATCAGACCAAAGCCCACCCATGCCCCCTTCCTCATACTCGATGTACCCCGGTAGCCGGACCCATCCGGCTGGCCGCGGGATTTGAGACCACTCTTTTAAAGCACGCGCTCGGTCCGTCGCGCCCGAACCCCAGCCGAGGCAAGCTCTCAGGACCAGGCCGCCCCCAAATCCGGCGGGAGCCAGGGCTGCCCGGTCGCCGATGAGGGGCCGAAACGGGGACCTTAGCAAGCGAACGATTTGCCCTCGCACCGCGGTTTGCAAACGTCTCGCTTGCGTACGGATTCCACGACACCGGCGCGGAACCCGCTCGGCTCGACCTTGGCGAGCCGGCTTCCGGCGGAAACGGGCAGGGGCGAACGGCTGCGTCGGGCCGCGCCTTACGGCAGATTGTCGACGATCGCTGTGGTGTGACCCACGGTCGCGCCCTGGTCGGAAAAGTGCGCGGAGTTGTTCAGGTCGAGCAGTTCGAGCGTCGACGGGGCGCCCCCGCCGAGTGGGTCGTAAACGAGGTGCGTCAGGCTCGCGTCGCGCGCGAGGGCGATCCCGGGCGCCTCGAAGACCACGCCCGGCGTGAGCCCGCCGATCTTGATCGTGACCTTGTACCACACGTCGATCGGCACATTGAGCTTGAACGGGTCGGCGAGCAGACCCCCGGCGCCGTACTCGAAGGTCGCGTTCGGGAAAACGAACACGTCGCCAGAGAGCGTCGATCGGGTGCCCCCGATCGGGCTCCCGTCGACCTCGATCGGGAGAAAGGCGAGCTGGCGCGAGGGGATGCTGGCGTTCCAGGTCACCGTGTCGTTGTCGAAGACCGCGGGCAGGGAATCGATCGTGCCCGTGAAGGTCGAATCCTCGACGATCCCCATGTTCACCGCGTCGAGGACGGTGCCGATGAACCGGTCATGGAACCAGTACATCCCGTAGAAATCCGAGCCCCCCCCGCTCGACCCGTTCGCGATCACGACGCCGAGCGCGTCCGGCGCCGGGGTCGACGCAGTGGTAACCGTCACGTGGTCGAACGTCGTTCCCCCCCAGGAACCGACCGGCACCCCGTACGCGGGATTCGAAGTACCCGTCCCGGGATCGATGAGTGCGTGGCCCTCGACCACGATGTTCGCGAACACGCATCCGACCACCGGCGCGAGTTCGATCTCGAAGTTGCCGATGCCCGTGACGTTCTCGATGCTCGAGTTCGCGATGTCGCCGGTGTCGAGGAAGTCCGGTCCGCCGTGGGCGACTCCATCGTACAGGGCGTACGCTGCGGAGTAGTTGGTGGACGTGAGACCGTCGACGACGTAGCCCGTCGCTGGGTGGGTGAAGCCGTTCAGGTGGATCCCGTTAGGAGTTCCGCTCGGTCCCCAGAATCCCACCTCGGCGATGTCGGAATACACATGGTGCGACCCGCCCCCGTTGTCGAAGACCAGCGAGCCGACCCACGTCTCGTTGTTCCCGCTGACCTGAGCGTCGAGCGCGAGGTCGCACATCTCGAAGTTGTTGGTGGCCTGAGGGCCCGTCACGAGCAGGTCCACCGGGAGTCCGGTCTGGGATCCCTGGGTCGTGTTGAACAATCCCACCGGGGTCCCATTGTCGGCGTGGAAGTGCTGGACCGGGTCCGGGGGGACCGTCAGGATGGTCAGGTCGGGGCCGGAACCTTGGATGGAGATGTTACTGAAGGCGTCCAATTTGAGCGTCTCATTGAACTGGAATTCGCCCGCAGCGAGAACCAACGTACCTCCGCCCTCGGACCCCAGGCGCTGGTAGTCCGCGAGGAACGCCGGTCCCTCGTCCCGGCCGATTCCGAGCGCTGGGACGTCGATCACGTTCGGCCCTTGGGAGCAGTTCGCCGGGTCGACGGGTAGTCCGCCGGCTCCCGTGGCGGGGGGCGGTTCGGTGGGTTCGGTGGATCCCGAGCTCGATCCCACCGGCGCCGCATGGGGAGCGAGCGAGAAGCCCGCCAGAACGATCGCGATGCCGACCGCGACCCCCCCGATCGGCAACGCCCGGCGCACTCCGGGCCACCGGATCAGGGTCCGGACCCCTCGCATACGGACCGCGCCGGGCGAGTGATCGAACTCGCGTCACCGTCTGCGCCCACGGCACCCGCCCCCGACCCAGCCCACCGAAGGTTTTTATCTACTAGGCTTGAGAAGTGCCCGAATCACCTTCCGATACGGATTTCTGCTGGGACCGACCACCCAAGAAGCGGAGGCGCTCCGCCCGAGCCCGAGCGCCCCGAGTACGATGGACGGACCCCGTTCGATGGACCCGACACCTCACCGGCGTTTGGGGAGGTCCCCGACCTTCCCGACGCGAGCCCGCAGGATCCTCGCGGTCACGCGATCCCCGAGACGAGGCCCGCCGTGAGTCCCCCGGTGCGACGCGGCGGCTCGGACCGGGGTTCTCGGTCCACCCCCGGACTCCGCTCAGGAGTGCTCGCCACACTGGCACTAATCACGCTTCTCGCGAGCTCGATCACGCCGGGCCTCTCGGTGGGCCCGGCGTCTCTTCGCAGTCCGTCGGTCGGGGCCGGTGCGGGGGTCGACACTCTCCAAGCGGCCCAAGCGTCCCTGGAGGCTGGGCAGGGCCCGGCGCAGGGAATTTCGCTCCAGTGTAGCGCTTCGGACGGAACCGGCTCCGTGAGCTGCGCGTCGGCCGGGAGTTCCCTGGGAACGGCTCGGGCCGGAAAGGCCGTCCTCCCGTCGGCCCGATCCGGGGCGGTCATGACCTGGGACGGGCACGACGACTACGTCCTCTTGTTTTCGGGCTCCAACCGTAACGACACCTGGTCGTTCTCGGACGGCGTCTGGACCGATCTCACCCCGAGCTCGATCAACGCGACGAATTCGCCCCCCGGAGTCGTCGGAGCGAGCATGACCTATGACGCCGGCGACGGATACGTCGTGCTCTTCGGAGGGATTCAAAAGTCGCCGCCTGGCTATCTGAACGCGATCTACTTCAATCAGACCTGGAAGTTCGCGAACGGCGCCTGGGCCAACATCACGAACGCGTCCGATACACCCCCCGCGCGACAGTACGCGTCGATGACCTACGATGCCAGCGACGGGTACGTTCTACTGTTCGGCGGCTCGTATCGGCGCGGGTTCCTGAACGACACCTGGTCGTTCTCGGGCGGCGTCTGGACGAACCGCACCCCCACGATCTCGGTCGCCCCGCCGTGCGTCCTGGGGGCGAGCATGGGATACGACCCGGCAGTGGGCGCCGTGGTGCTCTTCGGGGGCGAGGGGAAGCAACCCACCGGCTGCGGCTCGAGCTCGCTCAACACGACCACGAATTCCACGTGGTCCTATTCGGGCGGGACGTGGACCAACCTCACCTCGAGCGTCGGCCCCATCCCGGGCCTTTGGGACGCGAGCATGGCCTACGATCCCTCGACCTCCTCGCTCATCCTGTTCGGAGGGATCAACCCGCTCGACGTCGCGAGCCAAGTGACCTGGGCGTACGCGAGCGGCGGGTGGAGCGTGGTCGCCAATTCCAC
>JASHUJ010000209.1 GCA_030040035.1 Thermoplasmata archaeon | reverse complement strand
AGCGGTCGGCGGAGCCGGCCGGAGTCCGAGTGGACGATCACCTCGTTCATCTCGTCGTCGTAGCGGACGTTGATCTCGTAGGTCTTGTCCCCGAGCGTCGGGGAGAGCGTGCCGGTCCGCCGCCGTTCCCGGATCTCCCGGACGAGGTCGACCGGTTGCGAGTGCAACCCGACCAGGTCCCCGTTCACGTAGACGCGCGCCGCGCGACGCCCCTTCGGCGCCGCCGACTCCTGGAAGACCTCGGGGCCGATCTCGCGCGTGTTGAGGTCCCGGAGGATCAGTTTGACCTCCTCCTCCTCGGCTCCCTCGGAGACGTCGACGCAGAGGGCGTAGTTCTTCACGAGGCCACAGTTCTGCCCCTCGGGCGTCTCGTTGGGGCAGAGGCGCCCCCACTGGGTCGGGTGGAGATCGCGCGCCTCGAAGTGCGGCTGGCTGCGCGTGAGCGGGCTCGTGACGCGCCGCAGGTGGCTGATCGTCGACATGTGGCTCGTCCGGTCGAGGACCTGGCTCACCCCCGCGCGGCCGCCGACCCAGTTCCCGGTCGCGAGCGCGTGGACGAGCCGCTGCGTCAACAGATCCGGCCGGATCGCGCTCGCGATCCGGAGGTCCTTCTTGCGCGCGAACGAGCGCTCGAGCTGGTACTTGAGGTCCTTCAGGAGCAGGGAGAACGCGACCCGGAAGAGGTCCTCCATGAGGTCGCCCGCGAGCTTGAGGCGCTTGTTCGCGTAGTGGTCCTTGTCGTCCTCGCCCCGCACCTTCAAGTGCAGCTCGAGGACGGTGCGGGCCATCCGCGCGAGGTAGAGCGCTTTCTTCAGGCGGTCCGCCTTCGTGTCGCCGAGGTGGGGGAGGAGCGAGCGGTCGAGGATCCCGTCGACCTTGCGCTGCCGGTACTCCTTCGCCTGGCCGGTCGCGAACTTCTTCTCGAGGAAGATCAGCGCATCCTCGGTCGAGTTGATCCCCTCGGGCGGGTACAGCTTCTTCGAGAGGCACTCTTCGAGGTTGACGTTGAGCAGATGCTTCATCGTCTGGACGAACGGCTCGTCCAGGGGCATCAGCTCGCCGAGGACCGCCTGGAAGATCTCCTCGTCGTTCTTCATCCCGAGGGCCTTCATCAGGATCGCGAGCGGGATCTGCCCGCTCGCCGTCGGGACCGAGACCTGCAGCACGCCGTCCTTCTTCTTCTCGACGACCGTGAGCGACCGGTAGCCGCCGCGCTGGCTGAACACCTTCGCGCTCTCGATCGGGGTGCCGTAGCGCTCGTTGAATTCGGCGAAGATCCGGTTCGGCGCGAGGTCCTCGAGGCTGATGATCACGCGCTCCGTGCCGCCGATGATGAAGTAGCCGCCGGGGTCGAGCGGGTCCTCGCCGTACTCGACCAGCTTCGCGCGGTACTCGTCGTCCGAGAGCCAGATCTGGTCGTCCTCGCTGATCTTGTAGCGGTTCAGGTTGCACGGCCGGCTCTTGACCATGATCGGCAGGTCGCCGATGTGCACGTCCTCGGGCGCGCGCTCGACGCCGTTCTCGACGACCGTGACCTTGAGGTAGATCGGGGCCTGGTACGTGAGGTTGCGCAGCCGGGCCTCCATCGGCGTGAGCGTCGGCTTCGAGCCCACCGGCTCCTTGACGAACGGCGCGCCGATGAAGATCGTCGGCTCGGCGGACGGGTTCACGTTGCCGCGCGAGTCGCGCCGGCGTCCGACGCGTACGTAGATCGAGCTCTTCGTCTTCTGCACGTCGAGGCGGATGACGCCCCGTTCCGTCGAGTCCTCGCTCACGCGGGCGTCATCGACGATCCGCTGCATGCGCGAGTTCGGGTTGTCCTTGGTCGGCAGGAAGTCGTTGAAGCTCGCAAGGTGGTGGTTGACGATCGATCGCTCCCGGAAGAAGCCGTCGACGATTTCGCGCATGGAACGTCAGTCCCCCCCGACCGATTGGACGATCAGCCGGTAGGCGATCGCCTCACCGGCGGTCGCACTGGGCCGGCGGATCCGCACGAGGCGGCCGAGGAGGTTCTCGCCCGAGGTGCGGATCGCCTCGTACTTCGGATCGGTCTTGAGGCCCGGATCGGTGACGAGGATCTTCGGAAGGCGCTCGGGCGGGGTCCCGAGCTTCTCGATCGTCGTCCGGCTCTCCTCCTCCGAGAGCACCTCGTGGGGAGGGGCGAGATGGTGGGCGACGAACGGGCGCGGCGGCGTGGCCGGCTTCGCCGGCGTGGCGGACTTGCGGGTGCGGCGGGGGGTCGTGGGGGTCATCGGTTCCTCGGGGGCGCGGCCCGGGCCCGGGGGGACATCCGGAGCGGTCCCGCGTGCGACGCCGGACCGCTCGTTCGAACCCCCGACCACCTGGTTAAAAGCCAGATGCTCTGGGTAGGGCCGTCGGCGAAACCGGTCGGCCTACCTACCTGAGCTACGGGCCCGATCGCGCTCCGACCCACCGTCAGCCGAGCGGCGTATTTCACGTTATTCCTGACGGGACTCACGACAGGCTCTCCAGCTGCGAGATGATCGACCAGATCGCCGTCCGCCCGTGGCTGGGCAGGTTCGGATCGTTCGCGAGGTCGTCGAGGACGTAGACCGCGCTCGCGATCCGCACGTCGAGGGCGACCCGCGGCTTCGCGAGCTCGTCCTTCGCCGTCTGCGCGCCGCGGCGCACGTTGCGCGGGACGGAGAGGTCGTCCGCGAGCTCGGCCAAGGACTCGACCACTCGTTCGAGGCCCGGGCGTTGGGCCTCGCTCGACAGCCCCGCCGCGACGGCCACCGCCGGAGGCGCGGGCGCGACGTTGGGAGCCGTCATGCCGGATGGCTCTCCCCGCCTTCCTTGTACGCGGTCACGACGAGGAGGGTCTTCGTCTCCCGGATCCCTCGAACCGCCGGAAGCCGGTGCAGGACGAAGTCCTTCAGCTCCTCGTAATGCGGGAACTTTACCTTGAGGAAGATGTCCGTGTCCCCGGTGACGAGGAAGACATCCTCCACCTCGGCGAACTTTGCGACCTCGCCCGCGACCGTGTCGGCCTCGGACGTCTCGACTTTGAGCGCGATGAGCGCCACGACGTGCTCATCCCCCCAGACCTTCGTGAACGCGCTCTCGACGGCTCGACTGACCGGCGGTTTCCCCGTGCTTGGTTTGTCCATGCTAGCTCCCCCAACCCAACGTTCGGAACGCGGTGCCCTCTCGCGAAGTGCGGATGCCGGTACCCCCTCGCGCTACGTCGCGGGAGCGGACTCGAACTCCTCTTGGAGGTCGTTGACGACCTGGTCAATCACAGCGCCTGCGGAAGGCGCACGGTACTCGCGCACGCCCCCGGCTTCACTCGACACCCGGGCGATCAGATCGGTCGGCCCACGGAGGAACTCGACACTGCAGATGAACTCCTCCATGATGGCCGGCCCCCACCGCGCCGAGCGGGCGACTAAGGCCCTGTATATAGGTTTTCCGAATAGGTTCGTCCGCATTTTCGCCTCGGGGGGCGCTCCGTCGAACCGGCGCGTCGGACGCCTCGAACTTGCGTGCGGATCGCCCGGGCGGGCGTGCTGTTATCTGGGCTCTCCCGTAGCACCCGACGGGAACACGGATGCCGGAGCCCGCGGCCTCGGTCCGTATCGAGATCCGGGTCGAACTGAAGCCGGGCGTGCTCGACGCGGAAGCCGAGAGCATCGAGAAGTCTCTCGGGCTCCTCGGCATCGACCACGTGCGGCGCGTGACGACCGCTCGGATCTACGATCTTGAGTTTGGCGACGTCGCGTCGGCCGAGGCGGAGCGGCTGGCGAGAGAGGCAGTCGACCGGCTGCTCGCGAACCCGGTGATCCACCGCGTGACCCTGCATCCCGCCATCCCGTAGGTCCATGACCGACTGGGCCGCGGGGGTCGATACCGTCCCGGTCCGGCGGTCCACGATCGCCTCGCTGGAGGCGATGTCGCGCGACCGCGGCCTTGGGTTCGACCGGGTCGAACTCACCCGGTTGCGGGCCTACTTCCGAACCGAGCGGCGGGAGCCGACTGACGTCGAACTCGCCGGCCTCGCCCAGAGCTGGAGCGAGCACTGCAGCTACAAGTCCTCCCGGCCGTATCTGAAACGCGCGTTCGGCTCGCTGCACCCGCCGCGCCGGGTGCTCGGCACGGGGGATGCCGGAGTCTTGCCGTTCGAGGACGGGTACGCCTACGCGCTCCGGATCGAGTCGCACAACCACCCCTCGGCCGTCGAGCCGTACGGTGGAGCGGCGACCGGCATCGGCGGGATCCTCCGCGACGTCCTTGCCGTGGGCGCGAAACCGATCGCGCTTACGGACCCGCTCTTCTTCGGACCGCTCGAGTTCCCCCGGGATCGGCTCCCGCCGGGGGTCAAGAGCCCCCGGTACCTCGCGGAAGGGGTCATCGCCGGGATCCGCGATTACGGGAACCGAGTGGGGGTGCCGACGGTATCGGGCGGGATCTACTTCGACCCCTCGTTCGTCGTGAATCCACTCGTCAACGTCGGCTGCGTCGGCTTCCTGCCCCGGCGGCGACTCCTTCCGAATCGAGCGCGAGCGGTCGGCGACACGCTCGTCCTCGCGGGCGGGCTCACCGGCCGGGACGGGATCGGAGGGGTCTCGTTCGCCTCTCGCGAGCTGACGGACCGCAGCGAGATCGAGTCGCGCGGGGCGGTCCAGCTGGGCAACCCGATCATGAAAGAGCCGCTGATCCACGCCTGTCTCGAGGTCTTCGATCGGGGCTGGGTCCGGGGGCTCAAGGACCTCGGCGGCGGCGGCATAGCGAGCGCGTCGGGGGAGCTCGTCCACGCCGGGGGCTTCGGGTCCCGGATCGACCTGGCCCGCGTCCCGCGGCGGGAGGCGGGACTCCGCCCCTGGGAGGTCTGGGTGTCGGAGTCCCAGGAGCGGATGCTGCTGGACGTGCGCCCGACGGACGTCGATCGGGTCCTCGCCGTCTTCCGGCGCTACGACGTGCCGGCGACCGCGATCGGGGAAGTGACGAAGGGCCCCTACGAGGAGCTCGGCTGGAACGGGCAGCCCGCGGGCCATCTGCGCGTGGGCTTCCGCGTCGCTCCCCCGCCACGGAACCGGCCGCATCGCGCGACCCGCCGTCCGAAGGGCGAGACCCCCTCGATCCCGAACGAGGGGCTCGACGACCTCGTCCGGTCCTTGGTGCTCGCCCCCGATTCGCTCTCCCGGGAGGGGGTCATCCGGGTCTACGATCACGAAGTGCAAGGGCGTACGGTCGTGAAACCGTTGCACGGTCGACCCGAGTCGTCGTCGCACGGCGACGCGGCGATCCTGCAGCCCCGGCCGGATAGCCCCCGGGGCCTGGCGATCACGACGGCCGCGCACCCGTGGGCCTGCCGAGAGGATCCCGCCGAAGGGGCCGCGATGGTCGTCGAGGAGGCGGCCCGGAACCTCTATGCGGTCGGCGCCCGGCCGGATGCATTCTCGAACTGCTTGAACTTCGGGAACCCCGAGGATCCCCGCGTGCTGGGCGACTTCGCCGCGGTCACCGACTCGCTCGCGTCGGCCGCCCGGACCCTCGGGTTCGTGGTTCCGTCCGGTAACGTGAGCTTCTACAACGGGGGGCTCGATGCGGAGATCCCACCCACTCCGGTCCTGCTCGCCACGGGGATCGTGGATCGAGTCGAGCGCGCGGTAACGAGCGATCTCAAGCGCGTCGGGGCGACGCTCTATCTGATCGGTGAGTCCCGCCCGGAGCTCGGCGGCTCGCTCTGGGCGCGGCGGGAGGGACGCACCGGGCTGCGGCTGCCCCCCACCGATCCGGCTTCTCTACGGATGCTCGGGGACGGGTTGCGCAAACTGGCTGCCGACGGGGTCGTGCGATCGGCCCACGACGTCTCCGACGGCGGGCTGGCCGTCGCGCTGTGCGAGATGGCGTTCGGGGGCGCGGCCGGTTTCTCGGTCGACCTCGAGGCGACCGGCCTCGCCGGGCCGGGCATCGCCGTCGCCGCGGAGGGCGCCTCCCGATTCGTGGTCGAGATCGCGCCGGGCGCCGAACGGCGGTTCGAGAGCGCCTTCCTCCGCTCTCCTTGCGCCCCGCTCGGCGAAGTCACGGCCGATACCGGTACGTTCCGCTGGGGCGGACGTACGTTGGCTCGCCTCCCGCTCGACGTGCTCTACCGTCGCTGGCGCTCGGACCTCGGGTTGCCGTGAACGATCGATGACCGTCACCGCGCTCGTTTCGGGGGGCAAGGACTCGATCTACGCCGCGTACCTTGCGGAAACCCAAGGCTGGCCGGTGGACGAGCTCGTCACGCTGCGCCCGACCGAGGACGACTCGCTCCTCTTCCATACCCCGAACCTCGATCTCGTGGCCCTGCAAGCCGCTGCCTGGGGCAAACGCCACCGGGCAGTGCGCGTGGACGGATCCGGCGAGGCGTCGGAGCTCGCCGCGCTCCGGGGGGCGCTGGCCGGCGACCGGGGGCCGGTCGTCGTCGGGGCGATCCAGTCCTCGTATCAATGGGCCCGCGTCGTCCGCGTCGGGGACGAAGTCGGACGCCGCGTCTACGCGCCGCTCTGGCGGAAGGATCCCGAGCGCGTGGTGCGCGAGGAGATCGCGGCCGGGCTCGACATCCGTCTCGTCCATCTCGCGGCCGAGGCGCTGACCCCGGACCTCCTCGGACGTCGCTTGGACCCCGCCTTGCTCGACGAACTCGTCCGGCGCAGCCGAACCGTGCGCCGGATCAACGTCGCGGGGGAGGGGGGCGAGTTCGAGACCCTCGTCGTCGACGCGCCGTTCTTTCGCGCGCGCCTCGTGATCGACCGCACCGCTCCCGCCGTGACCGGGGCCACGGCCCGACTGACGGTCGAGGGTGCGCATCTCGAGCCGAAAGCTCCGGTACCGGGGGCAACATGAGCGCCCGGACCGAGCTTCCCCGCATTTCATTCGAGGCCCGCCGGGCGGTCGACCGCGCCGTGCGCGCGCTCGGCGATGTTCGGGCGCGCGTGAACCTCCGCTGGCTGGCCGCGCTCACGGGCGCCCCGGCCTCCGAACTCTCTCGAGTGCTCGCGGAGCTCACCGAACTCGTGCCGGTGGAGACAGAGATCCGGGCGCGCCATCGCGCTGGGGGGCGCGCCCACTACGCGCAGTTCCGCGCCCCGTTCGAGCTGTACGCGTTCGTCCGCTGGGTCCGACCGGATCACGTGATCGAGACCGGGGTCTCGAGCGGCGTATCGTCGGCCCACATCCTCGCGGCCCTCCGCCGGAACCGGCGCGGCACCCTCCACTCGATCGACCTACCTACCGCCCAGCGGGGAACGCGCTTCGGTCGGACCGAGTCGCCGGTCGCCCTCCCGCCCGGCCGCGCGACCGGCTGGGCCGTGCCGGACGACCTGCGTTCGGGCTGGGATCTTCGCCTGGGCGCGAGCGAAACCCTGCTGCCGCCGTTGGTCCGCTCGCTCGACACGATCGGCCTCTTCCTCCACGATAGTCGGCACACGCCGGGGCATCTCACGTTCGAGCTGACGACGGTCCGTCCCGGCCTCCGGCCCGGCGCGATCGTCCTCGCCGACAACACCGTCTGGACCGGATCGGCGTTCCCGCGTTTCGCCCGCTCGATCGGCGCCCGGGTCGCGCGGCGCGGTCGGACGGATCTCGTGGGCCTTCGGGTGGCGTCCCCCCCGGTCGACCCTCGACCTCGAAAGTTATAGTGCCCGGGACCCCTAGGGAGGGTCCAGGACAGGGGATGGCGTCGAGTCGGGCGGCCGAACCGGTCACGCGCGGGGCGCTTCCCAGGGCCGGCGCCGACGCGATCGAACTCGAGCGGCGTCGTTGGACCGAGGAGGTCCTCGACCCCGCCGTCGCGAAGAGTCCGGAGCGCAAGGCCCGGTTCGAGACGCTCGGCGGGATCCCCGTCGAGCGCGTCTACGCGCCCGGCGACGCCAAGTCGTCCTTCGATCGGATCGGCTACCCGGGGCAGCCGCCATTCACCCGGGGCATCCACCCGACGATGTATCGGGGCCGCGTGTGGTCGATGCGGATGTTCGCCGGGTTCGGCTCGCCCGAGGATACGAACCGACGCTTCCACTACCTGCTCGCGCACGGAGAGTCCGGCCTCTCGATCGCTTTCGACGACCCGACGCTCTACGGCCTCGACGCCGACGATCCCGAGACGCTCGGCGAGGTCGGGAAGTGCGGGGTCAACGTGAGCTCGCTCGACGACATGCAACGGCTCCTCCGCGGGATCCCGCTCGCCCGGGTGACGACCAGCATGACGATCAACGCCCCGGCGAACATCGTCTGGGGGATGTACCTCCTGGCCGGTCGGAGCGCGGGCGTGCCGTTCGCGGAACTCGGCGGGACGACGCAGAACGACATCCTGAAGGAGTACATCGCGCAGAAGGAGTTCCTATACCCCCCCCGGCCCGCCCTCCGGCTCGTCACGGACACGATCGAGTACGCCGCGCGGTCGACCCCGCGCTGGAATCCGGTCTCCGTCTCGGGCTACCATATCCGCGAGGCCGGCTCGACCGCGGTCCAGGAGCTCGCCTTCACGCTCGCCGACGGCCGGACCTACGTCGCCGAGGCGAAGGCCCGGGGGCTCGACGTCGACGAGTTCGCCCCGCGCATCTCGTTCTTCTTCAACTCGCACAACGACCTCTTCGAGGAGGTCGCGAAGTTCCGGGCCGCGCGCCGGATCTGGGCCGACGTGATGCGGGAGGAGTTCGGGGCGAAGAAAGAGCGCTCGCTCTGGATGCGGTTCCACACGCAGACCGCTGGCTGCTCGTGCACGGCCCAGCAACCCGAACTGAACGTCGTCCGGACAACCGTCCAGGCTCTTGCGGCCGTGGTCGGGGGGACCCAGTCGCTGCACACGAACTCATTCGACGAGGCGATCCAACTGCCGAGCGAGGACGCCGTGCGGATCGCGCTGCGGACCCAGCAGATCCTCGCCAACGAGTCCGGTCTCGTCGACACGATCGACCCGTTCGGGGGGAGCTACTACGTCGAGTGGCTCACCGACGAGGTCGAGTCCGCGGTCCGACAGTACTTCGACCGGATCGACGCGTTGGGCGGCGTCGTGGCCGGTATCGAGCGCGGCTTCTTCCAGCGGGAGATCCAGGAGGCCTCGTTCCGCTACCAGCGCGCCGTCGAGAGCGGCACGGCGAAGGTCGTCGGGGTGAACGCGTACTCCGTCGACGAGCCGGTCCGTGTGCCTCGGCTGAGGATCACCGAGGAGGCGCGTCGCCGCCAATCCCGGCGCCTCGCGGCGCTGCGGGCGCGTCGGAACCCGCGCCGGCACGCCGCCGCGCTCGACCGCCTCCGACGCGTCGCCGAGTCGCCCGAGGAGAACACCATGCCGGCGGTCCTGGACGCGTTGCGCGCCCGGGCGACCCTCGGCGAGATCGTGCACGCGTTCCAGGACGTGTACGGCGTGTACCGCGAGCGGTCGACGTACTGAGCGTGCCCGCGGCGTCGCGCGCCCCGGGCGGCCGGGGCAAGTCAGCGAGCCCCGCCGGTTCGCCCGCCGAGGCGCCGTATCGGGCGGCGCTGGAGCGACTCTTTGAGCGACGTCGCTTCGGATTGCGCCCGGGCCTCGCGGTGATCGAGGCGGTCCTCGGCGCGCTCGGCCACCCCGAGCGGGCGTACCCGGCCGTGCATGTCACCGGCAGCAAGGGCAAGGGCTCGGTCGCCGTGATGACGCAGGCGATCCTCTCCGCCCACGGCCTGCGCACCGGCCTCTTCACATCGCCGCACCTCGTGAGCTACCGGGAGCGGATCCAGCGGGACGGTCGGCTCATCGAGCCCGCGGAGGTGGTGACGGGGCTCGCGCGCGTCGAGCGGGCCGCCGAGGAGCTCCGAGCGGCCGACCGGATCGACCGCGACCCGACGTTCTTCGAGGCCACGACCGCGCTCGCGCTCGATTGGTTCGCCCGCGAGCACGTCGAGGCGGCCGTCGTGGAAGTGGGGATCGGGGGCCGGCTCGACGCGACGAACGTCCTCGACGCCCGGGTGGGGATCGTCACGACGATCGAGCTTGAGCACACGGATGTCCTCGGGCCGACCCTCACGGACATCGCCCGGGAGAAGTCGGGCATCGTCCATGCCGGGATGGCGGCGATCGTCGGCGAGCTCCCCGACGAGGCCCGCCGGGTCGTCGAGGAGGCCAGCCGGCGCGCGGGCGCGCCGGTCTGGCATCTCGGGGAGGAGATCCGGGTCCGCGACCGGGTGCTGTCGGAAAAGGGGCAGTCGTTCGCCGTCCGCTGGCCGGGCCAGGAGTGGACGGAGTTCTCGCTCCCGCTGCTGGGCCGGTTCCAGTCGGGGAACGCCGCGCTGGCCCTCGCGGCGGCCGACCGGTTCGCCGTTCGAACCGGCCGAACGATCGACCTCGCGATCGCCCAACGGGCCCTCGGCGAGGTCCGCTGGCCGGCCCGGCTCGAACGGATCGCGAAGCGGCCCGAGCTCTACTACGACGTCGCGCACACGCCCGAGAGCGCACGCGCCGTGGCCGAGAGCCTCGTCGAGATCTCGCCGCTCGCCGAACCGTCCGAGAGCGCCGTTGTCTTCGGCTGCCTCGCGGGCAAGGATGTTCCGCGGATTCTCGACGCGCTCGCTCCGCTCGCGCGGACGCTCGTCATCGTTCCGGTCCGCTCCGCGCGGGGTCTCCCGCCGACCGAGGTGCGATCTGCCGCGATCGGCCGGTTCCCCCGCGTCGTGGTCGCCCGGTCGGCCCCGGAAGGGCTCGCCCTCGGGCGGGCCGCGACGGGACCGGATGGCTTCACCCTCGTCGTCGGGAGCGACTACCTCGTCGGCGAGCTCCTGCGTACGGAGCGGGACGACCCGAACGAGCCGGATCTCTCCGATCCCGGTATCGGCGGCCTCCCGGGAACCGCGATCAGCCCCTCCTCCGGTCGCTCGACGCCCCGGACCTGAACTCGCTCGGACGGTCGGCGATGGACTGGGATGCGTTCCTCGATCGCCTCTCGAGGTTCTACGGCCGCGGGGATTGGCGCCGACCGTACCTGCGGGACCACGCGGAGGACCCGTTCCAGGTCCTGATCGGGACGATCCTCTCGCAGCGGACGCGGGACGAGAACACCGATCGCGCGAGCGCGCTCCTTTTCGCGCGCTACCCCGACGTCCGGCGCCTCGCCACGGCGCGGATCGGCGCGATCGAGCCGCTGATCCGGGCGACCGGGTTCTACCACGTCAAGGCCCGGGTGATCCGGGACACGGCCCGGGAGCTCCTCGACCGGTTCCACGGCGACGTCCCGCGGACGATGGAGGACCTCCTCTCGTTGCGGGGCGTGGGCCCGAAGACCGCGAACTGCGTGCTCGTCTTCGGCTACGGGATCCCCGCGATCCCGGTCGACACCCACGTCCACCGCATCGCGAACCGGCTCGGGGTCGTCCGGACCCGGACCCCCGAGGAGACCGAGGCGCGGCTCCGCGCGGTGGTCGACGAGCGGTACTGGATCCCGCTCAATCCCTTGCTCGTCCAGCACGGCCAGAACCTGTGCCGCCCGCGCGGCCCCCGCTGCGGTGAGTGTCCGGTCGCGGATCTGTGCGCGACCGGCCTCGCCCTCAGGGCGGGGACGGACCCTCCGCGGCCCGAGGACCGACCGCCGCGGCGGGGGTCGGCGGGAGCGCGACCAGGGCCCCGAGCGTCAGCGCGACGAGCCCCGCCAGGAGGGGCCACGCGAACGCGTACGACGTCGCCGCGACCACGTACCCGAACAGGAACGACACGACGGCCCCGCCGGCGAGCTGGATCGAGTTGAACAGCCCGATCGTCAGCGGGATCTCGTCGGGGGGCACCGCGCGCCAGAAGTGCGGCAGGACGTACATCACGGCGTAGACGAACCCGTAGCTGAGGGAGAAGACGCAGCCGATCGCGACCGCGCCGAC
>JASHUJ010000208.1 GCA_030040035.1 Thermoplasmata archaeon | reverse complement strand
GTTCTACGAACCGAACGGGAGCTTCTCCTTCCTCGCCGCGACGCTCGTGCCGGGGGCGGCCGGCAGTCGCTACGCGGCCTCTCCGGCCTCGGGGTCGTTCGACCTGAGCGGTTCCGGTACGTCGATCGGGGTCGCCTACGTCGCCCAATTCGCGCTCTCGACCTCGGTGAGTCCCGCGGGAGCGGGCTGGGTATCCCCGTCGGTCGGGTGGTTCAACTCGACGACCCCGGTCGCCCTCAACGGGCTCGCCTCCGCCGGCCACGCGTTCTCCAGCTGGATCGGGAGCGGGCCGGGCAGCTACACGGGGACCGCGAATCCCGCCCAGGTCACGCTCACGGGCGCCGTCTCCGAGCAGGCGGTCTTCTCGACCGCCACGACCTATCCGGTGACGTTCTCGGAGTCGGGCCTGGTCGCCGCTACCAACTGGAGTGTGGCGGTCAACGGTCTCACCAACGTCTCGTCGGGTCCCTCGCTCGTCTTCAATGAACCGAACGGATCCTACTCCTACAGCGCGGAGGCGACCGTCCCCGGCGGACCCGGGACCGAGTTCGTCTCCTCGGCCTCCACCGGTGGGTTCTCGATCTCGGGCGCCCCCGTCGCCGAATCCGTGAGCTACACGACCGAGTACGAGGTCGCCCTGACCGCCTCCCCGTCCGGCGGGGGGACGGTCGGGACCACGTCGGGTTGGTACCCGGCGGGGAGCGCGGTGAACCTCACCGCCCTCCCGGCCGCCGGCTACCGCTTCTCCGGATGGCAGGGGTCCGGATTGGGCAGCTACTCGGGAACCCTCAATCCCGCGACGGTCACCGTCGGCGGACCGATCTTGGAAGCGGCCACGTTCTCCGAGTCGAGCGGCCCGGCCGCCGCGACCCCCGCGGGATCGTCGGCGGTCGGGGTCCCGGCATGGGAGCTCGTGGCCGCCCTGACCGCCTTCGGCATCACCGTGGCCGCATTCGCGGCGCTCGCGATCCGCGCCCGGAACCGCGCGCCGCCGCCCACGGACAGCTTCCCGAGCACTCCCCTGCCCGACGAGCCCTGGCGAGAAACCTAAGCGAGCTGCGCTGGGACCCGCCGACCGGGCGGGCGGACCCACGGTCAATACCAGAATAGGAAAAGCAGACCTCGGGCCCGTACGGGCCCGAGTCCGAAGAAGGGGTTCGCGCGCCGCTCGATCGAACGGGGCCGTCCGGGTCAGTTCCCGCCCGAGGCGCTCCCGGAGCTGCCTCCGCTCCCTTCGCTCCAGCTGCTCGAGCCCGACGCGCCGCTCGGCGGCGACCCGCCCGACCCGCCGGCAGCCCCGCCGCTGCCCGCACCCGCGGGCGGCGTCCAGGCCTGGGGTGGGTTCGAGGCCGCGTTCGCGCCCGGCTTGCGCCGGTGCATCAGGAAGGCGATCAGCGCGAGCACGAGCGCGATGATGGCGAGCGCGAGGGCGATCGCGAAGTAGCCGTTGACGGTCGACTGGGTCGCGAGCGCCTGGGTCGACGTGTAGACGACCGAGATCGCGCCGGCCTGCCCGGTCAGGGTGACCGAGCCGGTCGAGCCCGAGACGAGCTGGTAGCCCTGGACGCCGTTCAGCGTGTAGCTGTACGTGCCCATGGTCGCGGTGAAGACGATCGTCGAGGTCGTCGAGTTCTTCGTGACCCCGTTGAACGTCACCGACCAGTTCGTGCCCGAGGAGAGGCCGGACTCGGTGAACGTCACCGTGAACGTCTCCTGCGGACCGATCGGGAACTCGTCGTAGACGCCGCCCGTGATCGCGTAGGGCGCGAGGTAGCCGTTCGGGCCGTAGGTATGCCAGTCGGCCCAGTAGTTGCCCACGCCGCTCAGGCAGACGTCGTAGTTCGCGCACCAGTAGAACTCGTTGTACGGCTCGTACGAGTAGGCCTGGATGTGCGCCGCGCTGTACGTCGAGGTGGCGCCGTTGTTGCCGATGAACGCGTTGTTCCAGACGGTGTTGTCCTCCGCGTAGTACGACAGGTAGACGGCGAAGCTGGTGTCGTCCACGAACCGGCTCAAGGTGATCGTGTTGTACTCGGTGTAGTAGTAGCCCTCGTCGTAGCCGCCCTGGAACACGACCCCCATGTAGTCCTGGTAGGTGTTGATGTCCGTCAGCAGGCTGTTCTCGGTCCCGTTCAGGACCACGCCGTACCAGCCGCCCGTGGCGTTGACGTCCCCGACGTTGGCCCCGTTCGAGCCCGCATCGAAGAACGCGGCCGGATAGGTCGTCGCCGTGATGTTCGCGACGCCCAGCGCGGTGTTGTAGACCGAGACGACCGCGGCGAACGCAAGGTCCCACTCCGTCCAGTACTCTTCCGACTCGAGGCCCGCGTAGCTGTAGAGACCCGAGAGGGTCGTGTTGGTCGCCGTCACACCCGAGATCGAGGCGCCCGTGGTGTCGTCCGCGAACACCGCGATCGAGAGGTTCGTCGCGGTGGTGTCGGTCACGACGGCGTCGTCCCCGTAGAGCAGCACGCCGATCGACTGCGAGGCGGCGCTCGTACCCGTGATGGCTAGGCCGGATTCCGTGTCCTGGAGGACCCCGACCGACCACTGGGTCGCGCTCGTGCCCGAGACCGACTGGGCGACGTTGGACTCGTCGATGACACCGATCGACCAGAGGCCCGCCGAGACTCCCGAGATCGTCACGCCTTGGGAGCCGTCGAAGGGAATCACGCCGGCGGAGTAGTTGGTCGCGTACCCCGTCGAGATCGTGATCGCCGACTCGGTGTTCTCCGTCTCCACTGCTTCGGCGTCGTCGTTGGCCCAGAAGTTGGTGACCGAGTCGCCGGTCCCGCCGAGCAGGCCGATGCCGTAGGCGTCATCGGAGGCATAGACGTTCGAGAACGAGGTCGTGTTCGCCCAGAAGGCGAACGCGCCGTCCGCCTGGCCGTAGTACCCGGTCGAGTTGATGTACGTGAACGTCCCGCCCGAGCCGCCCATAATGTAGACCGCGTCGCTGTAGTACTCGGACAGCAGGTTCGTCCCGATGGATCCCGTCGACGCGACGACGGTGAATACCGCGGCATCGTCCCAGGCGACCGAGTTCTCGACGGTCGTGTCCGGCGAGCTCGAGTCCCAGACTCCGAACGAGCCGTCCGTCGAATTGACGTTGTCGACGGTGACGTCCGCCGCGCCCCACAGGGAGATCGCCCCGCCGACGCACAGACCGATCGGCAGGAAGAAGCACGGGAGCGAGAGGTTCGAGAACGTGCTGCCCGGGCTGCTGTAGTCGATGTACTGCTGGCTCGCGTTGCTGAGGTTGAGCTCCTCGTACCCGAAGTACGGGTACGCGTAGATCGTGTAGTAGACCGAGGAGTTGCCCCAGTTCCAGCTCTGTTCCACGTGGTTCACGCTGACCGGGCTGGTCAAGCCGTTCTCGTAGACGAGCCCGAACGTCGGGTAGCCCCAGTCGTTCACGAGATTGAACGTCGCGTTGAAGGCGCCCGCGTACGGGTCGATGCTCACGCGCAGGTCCGAGAGCGTTCCGGTCGCGGAGCCCGTGAGCTGGGTCAGCAACGCCGTCTCCTGCGCATCTCCGTTCATGTAGAGCGGGGCGTTGAGCGTCTTCGGCGACGACGTCAGCTTGATCGCGTAACTCGTCTGCGCGCCGGAGAACGTCGCCGACATGTTCGAGTAGCCGTCGGCGTACGCTTCCAGGCTGTAGCCCGTCCAGGCGGAGGGCGGGGACGGGGGTAGCCAGGTCGAGACCGTGCCCGCGGACGACGACGGGGCGTACGCGGGGAGCTCGGAGAGCGTCTCGGTGCTGTTGTAGTACCCGATGAAGACGAACGCGTAGTTCGGGGTCATGGGGGTCGAACCGGTCGAGAAGGCGATCTTCCCCGACGGCACGCTGACCGACGACGGCGTTCCCCAGAGTCCGTACATGAGGGACGGGCCCTGCGAGAGGTAGGCCGTGGTGCCGGACCACGTCTCGGCGACGCCGATCGAGGTCTCGCCCGTGTCGCCACCGAAGTCGTACGCCGAGGTGGGGGCCTGCCAGACCGGCTTCGCGCCCGAGGTGTTGAGGTACCAGAGGTTCATCTGGCCGCTCGCGTTCGTGATCACGGCGTTCGAACCCGCCGCGGGACCGCAGAACACGATCTCCGCGTCGAAGTTCGCGCCGCTCGGCGCGTAGTTGTACCCGTCGATCCGGAACTGGGGGGTCAGCGTATAGCCGCCGCCCAGCGAATTGAACACGATCGTGTCGTAGATCCCGGTGTACACCGTCGCGCTCGAGGTCCCGTAGCCGTCGATCGCACGGTACCCGTAGGTCAGGACGTCCTGGCCGTAGGCGTTGACCGTTGCGTTGTTGTACACTTGGAGCCAGAACGGGTACGAGACGGGGATCGTGGGGCCGTAGTCGTAGTAGAAGTCGTACGGGACCAGGGTCCCGTTGTAGGAGTAGAGGGTCCCCGGGTTCATCGTGGCGCCCGGGGCTGAGAAGTTCCAGACGTTGTCGAGGAAGGTCAGGTTGTTCCCGAAGAACTCGGGGACGTTCTGGGTCCAGAAGACGCCCGAACCCAACGGGTCCAAGTTCGATCCGGGGAACGTGACGTTGGCGAGGACGGTGTTGAGCTGGATCCCCGAGTCGTAGGGGCTCCCCTCGGAATTCGCCGCCCGGCCGTTCCAGTAGTAGGCGCCGGAGTCCTCGTAGAGGCTGCCGCCGGTCGCGTTGTAGGAGTCGAGCAGCGCCGAACCCTCGATGGCCGAGGTGTTCAGCTCGTAGGTCGTCGCGCCCAGGCCGAAGTCTCCCAGACCCATCGGGGCCGGGGTCGACGTGTAGTACTGTCCCACCTGGGACTTCGGGGAGCTCGCGGCCTGCTCGCCGAGCAGGATCCCGATGTTCGGGAGCTGCAGCGCGAGCGGGTTGATCGAGCCGTCCGCCAGGCCGGTCTCCAGGCGCTGGAGGAGGGAGATCGAATTGGCGTTGGCGCCCTTCGCTTCCGCCGTGTTCAAGGCGGATTGGAGGGTCTGGGTGGCCGCGGTCCGCTGGTTGGCGGTCGCTTCGGGGGTCTGGAAGGTGGTCGCCCCCGTCGTCATGTGGGAGGCGGTCGCCGGAGCCGCGGGACTCGCCTTCGGGTTCGTCCCGGCCGACGCCGTGACGGCCGAAGCTCCGGAGGAGTGAGCGGCCAGCCCCGACCCGCCCGCGGCGGGCGTGGCCAGGATCGCGGCCGCGGGAATCACCATGAGCCCGCAGATGATCAGGACAATCGGCAGTTTCCAAGCTCGTCTCAAGCCGCCGCTCGGCGTAAGCATGAACGAGGGACTAAAGGTTCGTATATAGAAACCTTGTGTAACACTTCGCAGCGTTCTTCGAGGAGGGACAAGGGGTCCGGAGCCCCTCCGGAAACTCGGAAAAGGTCGAGGTATAACTCGTAAGGGTTAGGCCGGGGGGGTCGTCCCGCTAGCCGGGGGCACCGTGGCCGAAGCGAGCCGCTGGCCCGCCCGGAACCACTCGCGCCGGGCGAGCCGAAGGCTCTGGGCAGCGGCGGACATGTCCCGCAACAGGCCGACCGAAGCCGGCACGAGGTCCCGGGGCGGGGCCCCGCCGAGCTGGGCCCGTCGTACCTCGGCATCGTACTCGTGGCAGATCGTACGGAGATCCCACCCCGCGGATGCGGTCGTTTCCGACAGATGCCGCAACGACGGGGCGAATGTCTGTCGGGTCCGTTCGGGATCGGCCCGGGACCCTTCCTCGATCTGATTGAGAAGGTTGACCATCTCCTGGCAGACGAGCACCCCCTCGTGCACGAGCGTATGCGCCGTTCCGACGAGCTCCGACGCGGTGATCGCGTGCGTCGCCGCCAGTTCCTCGACGCTGGCCCGGGCGAGCTGCACGTAGTCCGTCTCGCCCGCGACGAGCGCGGGCCGCGCCTGCCGAAACGCGAGCCGGAAACCGGTCGCGATGTGCTCCATCGAGGTCGCGAAGGCCGAGTCGTCGGTCGAGGCCGCCGGGGCCTCCGCGAGGACGGACAGCGAAGTGCCGAGGCGGATCAGGTTCTCACCGAGGTTGTCGAGCACCTCGTTCCACGCTCGTCCCTTCGCCGGTGGCACGCGAACCTCGCCTCACCGCTCCGTACGCCGTGACCCGCCTCAAGAAGCTTTGGCCTGCGCGCGCGGTTTTCGGAGCGCGCGCGCGACTTCCCTGCGGAAACGTTCAAGACGGCGGCGGTAGCTCTCCGGCGCGTGGACCCGTCGGAGAGCTCGGCCCCGATCCCGCCCCGGAGTTGGATACCGGTGGTCCCGCCGCCCGATACTCCGGAGGGTCTGGTCCTCGTAGCGGCCTTGATCATCGGGATCGGCTATGCACTCCTCCTGATCGCCGACGCCACCACGCTGGCGACCGACGCCTCCGAGTGGGTCGGGATCCCACTGTTGCTGGGCACCGTCGCCATTTTCGCCCTCGCCGGCCGGATGGGCGAGGAGAGCGGGCGCGTTCGGTCCACCGAACTCGAACTCGCCCGGACGGTCGCGCTGCGCGAGGAGTCCGTGCAACCTCCCAACCCGGACTCGGCCCTCGCTCGGGTGATGAAGGAACATCTTCGAGCCTCCGCGCAGACCCGCTGCGCGGTCCGGTCGCACGCCTATGCGGCTGGTCCGGCTCTGTGGGGGACCTTGCTCGCCCTGGCAGCCGCCGTGAGCTGGGGGATCGGCTGGGCGACGGGCACCACGTGGCCCGGCTATCTGGCGGTCGTGTTGGAACTGCCCGCGTTCGTTCTGCTCGTACTCGCGGTGGCGATGCTGGGCCTGGGCGTCGGAGCGGCCCGAAAAGTCGACGGATTCGAACGCCTCAGCCCGCGACGCTGGCGGCAGTTCGATCTTCGGGCGCCTGCGATCACCGAGGCCGTCCAGGCGTACGGTTGGCTGTCGGAGTTCGACCGAACCCTCTGGAACGACGCCGGCCTCGGACTCCCGGGCGCCCCGGCCACCGCCTAGTGGACCCGGACGCTCGAAGGACCGGCACAGCCGCTCGGAATTCGTCCATCGCCCGACCGGCCCGCGATCGCTCCAAAATTCAGTATCCGAGGCCGAACCCGCTATGACCCGGAGCTCGCTGCCGCGCGCGATGCAGCTCAGCAACCGGTCGAGGGCCACACCATGAAGGTTCGAGAAAATCACCTGCACTCTCGACGAAGTACGGGCCGACGAGTCGAGCCGTCGGTCGACGTCGAGTTGACCGGTCGCTCTTCGGGCCGGACGATCCGGAGCGGGAGCGGCGCATGATCCCTCCCGCCCATGGGGGGACGCTCGTCGACCGGTCCCTTCGTTCGGAGGTACTGGATCGACGAATTTCCGAGATCCAAGACCTCCCGCGGCTCCGACCGTCGCTCGACGACCTCTACGATCTCGACAAGATCGGCATCGGGGCCTACAGCCCGCTCGAGGGGTTCATGGGTTCCGCCGAGGTCGACAGCGTCGAACGGCAGGGCCGGCTCCCGAACGGCCTACCGTGGACGGTCCCGATCGTCCTCACGCCCCCCGGACCGGCCAATCGAGCGATCATCGATTCCGCGGCCGCGGGCGACGACCTCGTGCTCGAGGACGGGACCGGGGGTGCCCTCGGGGTGCTCCATCTCGCCGAGAAGTTCCCGCTGGATCGAGCGCGATTCGCCCAGTCGGTGTACGCGACGACCGACGTCCGCCACCCGAACGTGGCCGACCTCGCGAACTGGGGCGATACGTGTCTCGCGGGCACCGTCGACGTACTCCGTCGCCTTCCGCTGCCGGTGGGCCGGCAAGAGCTCACCCCGCGCGAGACCCGCGAGCTGTTCCGGACCAAGGGCTGGTCGAGCGTCGCGGCGTACCAGTGCCGCAATCCGCCGCACGTGGCCCACGAGTACCTCCAACGCGTCACGCTCGAGCGGCCGGACGTGGACGGTCTCTTGATCCATCCGGTCGTCGGTCGGCTGAAGGCCGGGGATTATCGACCCGAAGTCATCCTGGCCGCGTACGAGGCGCTCGTCCGGAACTACTACTCGCCCCAGCGCGTCGTGTTGAGCGCGCTCTCGATCACGATGCGCTACGCCGGCCCGAAGGCGGCGATCTTCCTTTCGATCGTGCGCAAGAACTTCGGGTGCAGCCACTACATCGTGGGCCGGGACCAAGCCGGCGTCGGGACGTACTATGACCCGTACGCCGCTCACCGGATCTTTGACGAGTACGACGTGGGCGTGGTGCCGTTGCGTTACGAGGAGTCGTACTTCTGTCGCAAGTGCGGCGAGACGACGAGCGCCCGGTCGTGCGGGCACGGTGCCGAGGACCGCATCGACACCAGTCAGACCCGGATCCGCAAGGCGCTCAAGGACGGGGGCGCGATTCCTCGAGAGCTCCTCCGGCCGGAAGTCGCCGAGATCCTGCGGGCCCCGAACGTGCTGATCGAACCCGACCGCTGACCCCCGGATCCCCCTCCGGCTAGGGGTAGCCGATCTCGGACCTCAGGTAGTCGGGCAAGGGAACCCGGGCGCGCTCGATCGCCTCGAGACGGACCGGAGTCCACGTCGATTCGAGGGCTCCGCACGGTTTGCCCTCCGCCGTGCTGCTGGAGGCCCGGATCGTGAGAGACTCGGGCGAACGGGCGACGATCCGCGCCCGTGCCGCGTGCTCGATCCCCACCCGCGGCAGTCGCACGGGAGCATACTCGATCGGGCCCTGACTGACCCACAACTGTCCGCCCAGCGTCAGGGCGGCCCAGTACGAAGTCTCGTACAGGTCCATGAAGTGCAGCCCGTGGTGGAAGAGCGTCGGCCATCCGATCTCGTCGGGCTTCGGAGTGAAGTGCGTCCGGACCTCGGGTTCGCCGTCGGGCGCGCGATCGGTCTCGAACCGGAGGTGCAGGCCGCGGGAGTGCGTCGGCCCGCACCCGAAGCACGGGTTCTCGGGTGGGTTCTCGAGGTCGGTCATGAGTCGGCGAGGTCGCCGACGGCCATCGAGGTTTCGGCCGTAGATGCGACGAGGCGCGTGCGGCGCGTCGTCGTCGGGCCCGCTCGAGCCGCTAGGCCGGAACTTCCGCCACGGCCGGGGCGACGACCGGCTCCGGTACGGTAACGGAAGGGTTCCGGATGCGGGGAGGAGACGCCTCCCGGACGACCGCACGCTCCTTCCAGAGTAGGTACTCGGCGTACTCTTGCTCATGAAAGTCGCACATGAAGTACCGGCATCGCTCGAGATCGCAAAAAGCCGCTGGATCACGTAACCGGCCGGCTTCGGTGGTATCGGGGTCGGAGCATCGAGCGTGCGCGACGTGTTTTTCAGGTCCGGTAGAATCGGGGACGATCGTGGAGCTTTCTCGGGGTGCCGGGCCGGCCGGACCGGCGATCGGACGGCCGCTCCTCGCGCACCGGGTCCGGTGGATCGGGATCGCGTCGGCGCTCGTCGGCGCGGGGGTCCTGATCCTCGCGTTCCTCTCGAGCCTCTATCCCCAGCCCTCGTTCTACAGCTCGTTCCTCGACGGGTACGATCCCGCGTTCGATGGCGTCGCGGGGATCCTCCTCCTCGCGCTCGCGATCCGCCTGCGCGAGCGAAGCCTCGTCGCTTGGCTCGCGTCATTGATCGCGCCGTCCCTCACGATCTTCATCGCCATCCTCTCGCCGAACGTCTATTCGTTCACGGCCGCCGGCCTCGCGACGATGCTCGTCGCGCTGATCTTCCCGTTCCGCCTCGGTTTCTTCCGCGGCTCGGCCTCCGGCCCCGAGGCCCAGCAGATCCTGGTGCTCGTCGCCGCGCTCGTGTCGATGCTCTTCGGCATCGTCGGCTCGCGCTGGCTGAGCTCTCAGTTCACGCCGCCGGTCTCGGGATGGGCCGACTCGCTGTACTTCACGGTCGGGACGATCTCGACGAACGGAACGAACTTCATCCCCCGGACCGACGGCGCCCGGCTGTTCGTCGTCGCCCTGATCCTGCTCGGCGTGGCAACGTTCTTATCCGCCGTGGTCGTCCTTTTCCTCCCGCTGCTCGAACGCCGGTTGGAAGCGCTCGCGTCGCGTCTGGAACGGGCTCAGATGGAGGAGCTTTCGGAGCACGTGATCATCTGCGGCGGCTCCTCGGAAGCCCGGGCGACCGCGGACCTGCTCCGGGAGCGCGGGGTGCGTTCGGTGCTCGTCGTGGACGATCCGAAGCAGGTCGAGCTGTTCCGGAGCGAGGGGTACCGCTCGTTCCTGGGCGAACCGTCCTCGGAGGAGACGTTGCGCGACGTGGGCCTCCACCGCGCCCATGCGCTCGTCGTCGCGCAGGACTCGGACGCCGAGAGCCTGCTCACGGTGATCACGGCGCGGGGGCTCGAGCCGGGGCTGCGGATCGTGGCGGTCGCCGCCGCCCCGGCGTCCGCGTCGAAGCTGCGGAAGGCCGGCGCGAACGAGACGATCAGTCTCGTCAACGTCGCCGCCCGGTTCTTGAGCGAGGCGGCCGTGGGTTCGACAGCCGGGGCGACGCCCGCGTCGTCGCCCGGCTGAGCGGCGGCGGCCGCGCCCGGTCGCCGCCGGCGGGGCCGGGCGGGGGTGCGTACCAAACGGCTTGAGGGGCCCCGAGCCTACCCATCGGCATGCCTCCGCCCAACCTGCCCGGCCCCGGTCTCTCGGCTCCCGACCTGACCGGTCCCACCTCGATCCTCGAGTGGCCGCTCGTCGGGACCCCGAGCCGGGGCCGGCGTCGAGCTCGCCCGTTCGCCCACGTCCATCTCGAGATCGACCTCGAGCCCGACGTCGTGCGCGACGGGGGGCTTCCGATCTTCCGACAGATGGAGGCGCTGATCCGCGAGCGACAGGTCGTCGAGATCGGCGACCTCCTCCGGCTCGTCGGGGAGGCGCTCCATGCGCTCGCGTCGGTCGGGTTCACACGGGTCGACCACTGGGAAGTGGAGCCCGGTGGCTGGCTACCGCTCCCCGAGCCGACCCACCCCGGCATCGTCGAGCCCGTGGGCCACATGCTGCGGGCGCTCAAGGACGATCGGTGGAAACAGGTCGCGGGGGCACGTTCGTTCTCGGTCCGCCTTTCGGGGCGGCTCAAGTTCCGCGGCGATCTGACCGTCCGCCGCGTTCACCGCGAGCGGCATCACTCGGTGAGCGTCGACCTCCGGGGCACGTTGCATCCTTCCGACGTGAAGGACGTGGCCGGAGCGCTGCGCCGCCGGCTCCCCGTGCTCCGCTCCCAGGTCACCGCGTACTCGTACGCCTGAGCCTCGCACCGGGGACAAACCGTATCGCCCGGGCCGCCGTCCCGGACGCGGTCCCGACCCGTGATCGCGCTCTACGTCCCGGCCCTCGCCGTCGCGTTCGTCATCACGATGATCGAGATGACCGAGGTGGTGGCCCTGGTCTTCGCGCTCAGCGCCGATCATACTTCGGTCGCCCATGGGGCGGCCGGGGCGGTCGCGGGGTCCACCGTCGTAGCGCTCGTCGCGCTCGCCTCAGGCGCCCTACTGCTCGGACTACCCCGAGACTACCTCCTCGGGCCGGCGGCGATCACGCTCGCCGCCTTCGGCGTGTACCTCTTCCGCAGCACCTTGCGGAGCTACCGGCGTGCCCGCGCACCCCCCGGAACATCCTTCCCCCCGTCGTGGTCGTCGACCGCGGTCCAGTTCGCGGGCGGCTTCTCGGTCGGGGTGATCGAGTCGACGGAAGTCGTGGTGGTCTTGATCGCGCTCGCCGCCGCGGGCTACGGCTCGTCGGCGCTCGTCGGAGCGCTCGCCGGCGGCGCCGTGCTCGTCGTCGCCGCGCTGCTCGTCAATCAGCAGATCCGGCGCATCAAGGTCCCGTGGCTCAAGTGGGGCGCGACGTCCATGCTGTTCACGTT
>JASHUJ010000207.1 GCA_030040035.1 Thermoplasmata archaeon | reverse complement strand
GAGTCGTGGGTCGCCGACGCGACCCTAGCGGTGGCGCAACGGGGCCACGCGGCGGCGATGCTGGCGGAGCGCCACCGTCCGGACTTCCTCTTCACGCTCTTCCGGGAGACGGACCGGATCGAGCACGAGTTCTGGCGGGAGCTCGACCAGCCGGTCGGACGGATCCCGCACGACCTGCTCGAGTTCTGGCGCGCCGTCGACCGGTCCTGCCGCGAGGTCGACACCGCCTTCCGGGCGGACGGGGGCCCGTCCGTCACGCTCGCGATCTCCGACCACGGGCACGGGGGGATCCGCTCGGAGTTCTTCACCAACCGGTGGCTCGCGGACGAGAAGTTCCTCGTGTTCCACGAGAGCGCGACGCTCGTGCGGCGCCGATTGTTCTCGCGGATGATGCTGTACGCCGAGCGCTTCGGCCCGACCCGACTGCTGACGCGCCGCATCGCCGGGCTCGTCCGCGACGGACGTCGCGCGCGCTTCGCCCAGTACCTGAGCGGCCCGACCTCGTTCGAGGACGTCTGTGGGCAGATCGATTGGCGACGGTCGATCGCGTACTCCTATCCGGTCCCCGAGGGGATCTACCTGAATCCGAACAATCCGGACCTCACGCCCGAGCGACGCACCGCCCTCGTCGAGCAGATCCGTCGCCGCCTCGAAACGTTCCCCGAGGCGCACATCGAAGTGTTCGGGCCGGGCGAGATCTACCGGGGTCGACGGCTCGAGCGCGGGCCGGCGCTCTTCATCCGCGTGGACGGAATGGGTACCGAGCCCCGGATGGACTTCAGCTACCCCCAGTCGTTCATCCGCGATCGACCGAACTACTTCTACGGCTCGGGCACCCACCGGATGAACGGGATCCTCATCGCCGCGGGCGACGGCGTGGAACCCGGGCGCACCCTGCCCGCGCGCAGCCTCCTCGACGTGGCGCCCACGGTCCTCGACGGGATGGGGGCGCCGGGAGCGAACGAGATGGTGGGCCGGTCGTTCCTCTCCGAGCTTGGACCCGTCCCCTGAGCGGCTCGGTCCGACAGAACGTTTTTCGGGGTCGACCGACTGCCACGCCCCCGATGGCGCCCCGCACGATCGACGTGATCGCGTTGGGCCCGCCACCCACGGACCCGTACGATCCCGCCGCGACGGCTTGGGCGATCGCCGGCGCGTACGCGGCCCGCGGCGACGATGTCCGCGTCCTGCGCCCGGACGGGGGGGAGGGCGGGACGGTTCCGACCGGGATCACCAGCGTGGAGGTCTCGATCCCGCGGCGCCGACCCGGGGCCGCGGTCGAACACGCGGCGTACGCCGCCTCCTCCGGCCACCAGGTCCGGCGCACGGCCGATCTGATCGTCCGGGACCCGTCCGGCTTGGGATCGCTCGATGCCCCGGGGCGGTCCGCCGGGGCGCCCCCGCTCGTCGCCTTCGTCCGTTCGATCGAGCTCCACGCGTTCGACCGCGAGCGCCGGACGCCCGGGCGCTCGGGCTGGGTCGACCGGTTCGACACCTGGCGCGATCGCCGCAACGTCCGGCGGCTGGAGCGCGCCGCCCTCGCCGAGGCGGACCTGCTGCTCGCCGACGATCCGCGGTTGCCCGCCGCCCTGAGCCAGGAGTATGCGTTCCCAAACGGTCGGATCGGCTACGCGGCCCCGCCCGTCGCGGTGCTCCCCCGGCCGGAGTCGCGGGACGCGGCGCGCGGCGCCCTCGACCTCCCGCGCGACGTCCCGGTCGCCGTGACGCCGGCTCCCGAGGACCGGCCGGACTCGCCGACCGTGAACCGGGCCCGCGAGACGTTCCGCCGGATCCGCCCATTGTTCCCGGGCGCCCGCCTCGTCGTCGTGGGCACGACCGCGCCCCCCGATCCCGGCGTGATCAGCGTACCCCGCCGGGACGCCCCTTCCTTCGGCCTCGCGCTCGCCGCGGCGAACGTAGGGCTGTTCGCGGGGGGCTCCGACGGATTCGATCCGATGCTCGTCGGGGCGATGCGCGCGGGATGCGCCGTAACGGCCGTGCCGTCCGTGCACCTACCGGTCCCGCCCGAGGGCGCGATCGCGCTCGCGCCCTCGGACGATCCCGGGGATCTTGCGTCGACCCTGGCCGAGCTCTTCGCCGACCCCGCGCTCGTCCGCGACCTGGCCGGACGCGCCAGCGCCGCCGCAGAGGCGTACCTGCCCGAGCGCCTCCTCGCGACGATCGACCGGGGGATCGCCGCGCTCCACCGCTAGGACTTCGGGGCGCCCGGCTCGTCGAGCCGCCACTCGGCGAACGCCCGGCCGCCCGAGGCACGTCGCACCGCACCCGGAACGCCGCTCCATCGGACCGCGGATCCCCCGCCGACCTCCTCGACCAGATCGAGCCAGCGTCGGAAGCGTTCGCGCAGCGACGCGTAGGGATCGGATTCCGGCGCGGCGACCCATCGCGCGGCCGGCCGTACGACCCGCACCGCGCCGCCGACGAGGCACCAGATCCCGACGGATTCGGCCCGGGTGCCTCGGGTGCGCTCGGCGAGCCGCATCGCGGAGCGCTCCGAACCGAGCGCCACCGCGTTCCAGTCGCCCCAGCCCCGGCGGCGCAGCGCCTGGGCGAGCACCGCCCGGGCGTCGCGCACCTTCACCTCGACGAGCCCGATCTCGGAGCCCCGGCGGGCGACGAGGTCGAAGTAGTCGGTACCGTCCGGGTCGATGAGCGTACGGTAGCCGACGGCGGTCAGGTGGTCCGCGACCGTTCGGACGAGCACTCGCTCGGGCTCGAGCGTCGCCGAGCTGCGGGGGGCCCGACTCACGGCCCGCTCCGCAGGAACCACCGATCGAGCCGGCTCCGCGGGATCTGAAGGAGGATCGGACGGCCGTGGGGGCAGGAGTAGGCCGGTTCGGCCAGCGCGTAGAGCGCGTCGAGCACGCGGGCGAATTCCGCCGGCGGGACCGAGTCGCCGGCGCGGATCGCGGCATGGCAGGCGAGCGACGCCGCCGTTCGCTCGACCAGCCCGTCCGGTTGCGTCGGGCGGCCGCCGGCGGCGAGCTCGTCGAGCAGCTCCACCACGGCGCCCGGTTGGGCGCGCCGGCCCCCGAACGAGGGCACTGTCCGGACCGCCTGGACGCCGGGTCCGAACGGGGCGACTTCGAAGCCCGCCCGATGGAGGTCGGCTCCGTGCGCGGCGAGCGTGGCCTCCTGCGCGCCGGTGAGCCGCAGCGGAACCGGTGCGACGAGCGACTGGCGGGTCACCGGCCGGTCCTTCCGCAGGCCTTCGAACAGCACGCGCTCGCTCGCCGCGTGCTGGTCCACGAGGACGAGACCCTCGTCGCCCTCGGCGATCCAGTAGAGCGATTGCAGGCACCCGTAGAGGACGAGCCGAGGGTGACCGCGGACGCCCGCCACGGAGGGGCTTGCGCTCTCCGGAGGGCGGCCGGCGAGGGTCTGCTGTTGGAACCGAGCTCGGCCGCTTGCGCTCCCCGCGACGGCCCCGGCTTCGGAATCGCCGGACGGAGGGAGGGATCGTGACGCGGGGAGGGTGGCCGATCGGGGCGCGAGCACGGCGTCCGAGAGTTCCGCCACCTGCGGCCCCGCGACGAGGCCCGCCCGCACGCGAAGGCGGACCGCCTCGGCGATCTCCGAGGGGCGCGCGAACCGCACTTCCCGTTTCGTGGGATGCACGTTCGCGTCGACGTCGGCGGATCCGAGCTCGAGATGGAGGACGCCGATCGGGAACCGGGCCCGAGGGAGGTAATCCCCGAACGCCGCGCGGACCGACTGCTGGATCGCACGGGCCTCGATCGCCCGTCCGTTCACCGCGAGATACAGCGATCGCGAGGACGAGGCGGCGAGCGCCGGCCGCCCGAGATACCCCTCGACCCGCCCCCCGGGCACCGGGCCCTCCACGCGAAACGAGCCGCGCCGGAATTCCGGGCCGAGGACCCGCGACGCCGCATCGGCCAGTTCGGGGGCGGCCGGGTACGTGCCGAGCCGCTGGCCGTCGGCGATCAGTTCCACCGCGACCGAGGGATGGGCGAGGTAGACCCGCTCGACGGTGCGAGCGATCTCGACCTGCTCGGCCGCGGGGCTTCGGAGGAACTTGCGCCGCGCCGGCGTATTGTAGAAAAGGTCCCGCACCTCGACGGTCGTGCCGGGCGCGCGGCCCGCGAGAGACCGGGCTCCGCGAGTCCCCCCGTCCACGCGGATCGACTCCGCCGCGTCGCGCTCCGCGGCTCGGGAGGTCAGGGTGAAGCGGGCGACCGTCGCGATGGCGGCGAGCGCCTCGCCGCGAAAGCCGAGCGTCGTCCCGAGCTCGATCGGGCCCTCGGGCGCGATCTTGCTCGTCGCGTGGCGCTCGACCGCCAGCTCGAGCTCGTCGGGCGGTATCCCGCCGCCGTTGTCCGCCACCTCGATCCGATCCAGTCCCCCGTTCGCGAGCCGGACCGTGATCGCGCTCGCCCCGGCGTCGAGCGCGTTCTCGAGCAGTTCCTTGACGACCGAGGCGGGCCGCTCGACGACCTCGCCGGCGGCGATCCGTTCGATCGTGGTCGGATCCAGCCGCTGGATGGGGCGACGTCCGGCGGCGACGGATCGCTCCATCACCGCTCGGTCCCGGCGGGATCCCCGCGCGCGACGCGACGGTGCAGTTCGCGCAGCTTCGCCGCGGCCTCCTCGGGCTGCAGGCGGTCCACATCGATCCGCGCGAGCTCTTCGCGCAGCGCGCCCGATTCGCCGTCCTCGGCGGGCAGGAGGATCGCCTGCGTGTAGCGGGCGGCGCGCCGCGGGCCCTTGGCGGGGAGGCGCGGGCCCTCGGCCTCCAGTCGGCGGAGGAGGCGGTCCGCCTCGGCGAGGACGTCGTCCGGAACTCCGGCGAGATGGGCGACGTGGAGTCCGTAGCTCTGGTCGGTCGCCCCGGGCACGAGCCGGTGCAGGAAGACGATCCCGTCCGGCCGATCGGCCACCGCCAGGTGGGCGTTCTGGGCCGCCGGGAGCGAACCGATGAGGTCGGTCAGCTGGTGGAAGTGGGTCGCCAGGATGCACCGGCAGCGAGCGCGGTCGTGGAGGTGCTTGAGCGTCGCCCACGCGATCGCGAGCCCGTCGTAGGTGCTCGTCCCGCGACCCACCTCGTCGAGCAGGACGAGCGAGCGCTCGTCGACGCCCCGAAGGATCTCGGCGACCTCGGTCATCTCGACCATGAAGCTCGATTTCCCGCGACCGATCTCGTCCGTGAAGCCCATCCGGGTGAACAACCGGTCGACGAGCCCGATGCGGGCGAAGCGGGCCGGCACGTACGAGCCGGCCTGCGCGAGCACCACGAGCAGGCCGACCTGGCGCATGTACGTCGACTTCCCGGCCATGTTCGGCCCGGTCAGCACGAGCAGTCGACGGGCGGCGACGTCGAGGTCCGTGTCGTTCGGGACGAATGCCTCGCCGAGGGCCCGGTCGAGCACCGGGTGCCGGGCGTCGCGCAGGATGATCTCGGACGTCTCGTCGACGGTCGGACGCACGTAGCCGCGCGTCGCGGCCAGGTGAGCGAACGTGAGCACGACGTCCAGCTCCCCCACCGCGCGGCCGAGCCGGTAGAGGCTCGCCGCCTCGCGCTCGACCGCGACGAGGAGTTCCTCCCAGCTGGCGAGGGCCGCGGCACGGCCGCCCTCGCGGGCTTCCAACAGGCGCCGCTCGAGCTCCTCGAGCTGATCGGACGTGTACCGCTCGGCCTGCGCGACGGTCTGACGTCGGCGGAAGTGGGGAGGAACCCTCGCGACGTGGGGTCGCGTGACCTCGAAATAGTATCCGAAGACCTGGTTGTACCCGATCTTGAGCGTCCGGATCCCCGAGGCGGTCTGCTCCGCGCGCTCGAGCTCCGCGAGCTCCCCGAGGGCCGTTCGCTCCGCCGCGCGCCACCGGTCGACCTCGGGCGCGTGGCCCTCCCGGAGCATCTCGCTCCAATCCTCTCCGGACGGGAGCGAGTCGGGAAGCGCCGATCGGAGCAACGCTTCGAGCGCCGGTGAGATCTCGAGCGTGCGGGCGACCTCCGCAAGGGTGCCCCGAAGCGGGCCCTCGCCCAGCCGTTGTCGCGCGCGGTCGACCGCGCCCAGGCTCGAGCGGAGGAGCCCGAGCTCCGGGGGCCGTACCCGACGGCTCGCGACCCGCGTGGCGATGCGGGCGAGGTCGGCGATCGGCCGGAGCGCCTCACGCAGCTCCGCTACCCCGGCGCCGCGCTCCACGAGCGCCGCCACCGCGTCCTGTCGGCCGACGATCTCCGCGCGATCGGCGAGCGGATTGGCGAGCCAGAATGCGAGAGTCCTCCGACCGGGGGCGGTGACGGTCTCGTCCCAGGTGCCGATCAGCGTGGGGCCGTTCGGATCGTCCGGATTCATCGGGCGGAGGATCTCGAGATGGCGGAGCGTCTTCGCGTCCAAGACCAAGCGACGGCCGCCGCCCGTCCGGGAACGCAGGCCGAGGTACGGCACGAGCCGGGGCTGGGTCGTCCGGAGGTAGGCGAGGAGGCGGAGGTCCGCGTCCGCGATCTCCCCGACGGAGTCGCTAGCCGGGCGCAGCGCTTCCGGGACCTCGGCGAGCCCGACCGGGGGCGGGGCCGATTCGAGGCGCGCCGCCGGAAACTCACGTCGGAGCGCCGCCGGAAGGCTCGGTCCGCTGCGGTCGGATACGGCCCAGAGGATCTCTCGCGGCGCGAACGGCGCCAGGGCCGAGACCAACCCCTCGCATCCGGGCCCGTCGCCGGTGCCCCGGAACCACTCCCCGGTCGTGACGTCCACGGCCGCGAAGGCGCCCGACCCGGCGGGATCGAGCGTCACGCTCGCGAGGAAGCTGTGATCCGGACCCCCGAGGATCCGGTCGTCGACGACGGTCCCCGGGGTGACGATGCGGGTGACCTCGCGGCGCACCAGCCCCTTCGCGAACCGGGGGTCCTCGACCTGATCGCAGATCACCACCTTGTGGCCCTTCGCGATCAGGCGTCCGAGGTACGTCTCCACGGCGTGATGGGGCACTCCGGCCATCGGCGTCCGCTGTCCACGCGCGTCCGCGGAACGCGCCGTGAGCACCACGTCGAGCTCGCGGGAGAGCAGTCGGGCGTCTTCCCCGAACGTCTCGTAGAAGTCGCCCACCCGAAAGAGCACCAGGTGCCCCGGATACTGCGATCGTACCCCCTCGTACTGCTCGAGCATCGGGGTCGTCGCGCTGGCGTCCGGCATCGCTCGGTGGTCCGACCGGACCCCGGCATATAATGCCCCGGCGAAGTGGTCGGAACGCTGAGGGGGAGATTTGAACTCCCGTGGCGAGATCGCCACCAGCTTTCAAGGCTGGCGCCTTGCCGGACTAGGCTACCTCAGCGAGCCTTCCCGAGCGGGGCTGACCCGAATAAACCCTGTGTCCCGGCGCCCGCGGCCGGGACGATGCAGGTGCCGGGAGCTTCGCGGGGGAGCCGTTGCGGACGCCTCCGATTCGAACCCGGGTGGTCAGCTTGGAGGGCTGACATCCTACCACTAGATTACACCTGCACGATCGACCGCGAGCGAACGTCGGACTCGGGGTCCGAGGTTAATATTTTCCTCTCGAGGCCGGCCGGGGCCCGGTTCACGTCTTAGCGGTCCCCCGCCCCGCCGGGGCGGAGAGCTCGAGCAGCGCGACACGCTCCAGCACCAGACCCTCCCACGCGCTCTCCGGCACGCCGGATCGCTCCTCGGCGCCGATCCCAAGACGTTCGAGCGTCGCGGCGTCGGGAGCTCGCGGGAACGCCGACGGGTCCGCGTCGAGCTCGAAGCGCGCGAGCAGCTCGAGGGGATCCACGGGTCGCTCCGCGACGACCACGAACTGCTCCGTCTCGTCGGAGAATCCGACCTTCTGGAGGGCGCGGGGCAGCTGGTCGTCTCCCGCGACGAAGAGCGCGAGCTCCGCTCCGCGGTCGCGGAGCCGGGATTCGCCGCGTCCTCGCGCCCGTCCGAGATGCGCCCAGGCGGACAACAGGTGGCGCTCGCCGGCGATCGATCGAGCATCGAAGAGCGCGACCAGGGAGGTCGAGCCCGCTTGCAGCGCCCGCAACGTCTCGATCAGCGCGGAGCGGCCCGGCCGGCCCGCGGTCCGACGCCGGGCCCCGATCGCTCGCAACGTTCGATCCTCGGGCGCGGGCAGGGGCATGGCGGTTCCGTTCACTCCGCCAGGAACCGGAGGAATTCTTCCCGAGTCCGAGGTTGCAGGGTGTAGTTCTCGGCCTTCTCCCGTCCGATCGTGGAGGTCGGGGTCGATCCGTAGTCGTGACCCGGGAGGACGACCAGCGCGTCGTCGAGGGCGACAACGCGGTGCAGGAGGCTGTCGTACATCTCCGACGGATCCCCCCCGGGGAGGTCGGTGCGACCGCACTCGCCGACGAACAGCGTGTCACCGGTCGCGACGTGGCCCTCGAAGACGTAGAGGACACTGTCCTTCGTGTGACCGGGCGTGTGAACGACGGAGAACGCCAGCCGGCCCGCGTGGAACGAGTCCCCATCCCCGACGGAGAGGTCCTGGTGCAGGGGGGCGACCCGATGGGCCACGACCTTCGCCCCCGTGCGCTGGCGTACGTCCTGGTTGCCCGCCACATGATCGGTGTGGCTGTGGGTGTTGAGGATGTAGCGGACATGGACCCGACGCTCGTCGATCTGGGCGAGCACGGGGTCGATGCCGAAGGACGGGTCGATGACCACGGCGTCGCCTCCTTCTCCGTCGGCGACCAGATAGGTGAAGTTGAGCAGGGGCCCGATCCGGAATTGGTCGAGGATCACGGGCGGTTCGAACCGGTGCCGGATATTTGATGCTGGGGGGCGGAGGGTCTAGGATCCGAGGTCCGGGGCCGCGGCGCGGCGACCGGTGACGGCGTCGAGGACGATCCGCCCCTCGTTGCCTTCGGCGTACCAGTGCGGCACGAGGAGCAGCACGAACGGACCGAGCCGGATATCGTCGGCGGAGGGAGGGATCCGCCGGGTCTCGATCACGAGGGCTCCACCGTGCTGTTCGGTGTGCTCGACGTGCACCGTGTGGTGACGGCGGATCGCCTCCAGCGCGAGCGGGACCGCCTGGCTCTCGGTCACCTGCGGGGCCAGGCTCTGATGGGGTTCGTCGAGCCCCTCGACGAGCTCTCGTTCGCCGTCGTCCCAGATCTCCGCGCGCCGCGTCACGGCGTTCACCGCGACCAGCTGGCGCTGGACCGATCCGGCGCCGCCGCTCGGCGATGCCGGCCGAACCCGGTACGCGGCGACGTAGAACGGTACAAGCCGAAGCAGGTACCTCGGACCGTCGACGCCGGCCAGGGCGACCGCCTCGGTGCGCCCGATCCGAGGGCGGACGGTCCGCTGGCCCTCGAGGGTGATCGCGAACGGCGGCTCGAGCGGAGCGGAGTCCCCCGGAGCTTCGGGCTCGTCCGCGGGTCCGGACGGACCGGGCAGGAGGATCTCGCCGAGAGCCGAGCTGAGCGTCGACGGCTCGAGCACCTCGATCCCGCGTTCGGACGCGAGCCCTCGGGCGACCTCGCCCGGCTCGTCATCGTAGACGATCGTCCGGTGCACGACGTCCGGTGGGAAGAGGCCCTCGATCTCCGTGGGCGAACGCACGCACGAAACGATCACGACCGCCCGGTGGTCGCGCGCCCGGACGGCGAGGGTCGCCTCGCCTCGTCCCTCGACCCGGTAGCCCGCGGCTCCCAGCAACCGTCCCAAGACTGAGGACGGTGGCGGGGACCGCGCCATATGCGCGTCCACCCCGCTCCGGGGATATCTCGGTTCCGTTCCTCGCGAGTCCAAACGCGTCGGCCGACCCGGGCCAAAGACTTTGACCGCCGTCTCACCGTTCCCCCGTCGTGGGGCGGTACTGGCTCGGGTGCTCCGGCTGGGCGTACGACGACTGGGTCGGACCGTTCTACCCGCCCGGTACTCCACCGGGGGAGTTCCTGGAGCGATACGCCCGAGTGTTCCGAACCGTCGAGGTCGACTCGAGCTTCTACCGGGCGCCGACGCCGTTCCTCATCCGCCGCTGGGCGTCGGTCACCCCCGAGGGGTTCCGGTTCGCCCTCAAGGTCCCCCGGGACGTCACGAATCCGGAGGAGGGCGTCGACAGTGCGGCGGCTCTGTCCACGTTCCTCGGCAATCTCGCCCCGTTGCGCTCGGCCGGAAAGCTCGGTCCGGTCGTGCTCCAGTACCCGGCCTCGTTCCGGGCGGCGGAGGCGGATCGGCTCGCGTGGGCTCTGGACGCGGTGCCCCGGGAGTTCGCCCTCGCGGTCGAACTGCGGCACGGATCCTGGTGGACCGAGTCGACCCGGGCCTCCCTCGCCGAGCGGGGCGCCGCCCTCGTGTGGTCGGTCGTGCCCGCGACCCGTCCGCCTCCGTGGATCACGGCGGACTTCCTCTATGCACGCTTCATCGGCGATCGGGCCCTGACCCAGTTCGATCGGATCCAGCGCGATCGCCGGGCCGACCTCGAAGCGATGCGGGAGCTGTTCGACCGCGAGGGCCGCTCGGCGACGACCGTCTTCGCCTACTCGAACAACCACTTCATGGGATTCGGGCCCGAGACCACGGCGATCCTCGCGGAGGTCTTGGGCGAAGTCCGACCTGACCTGGGCGCCGCCGGGCGCCTCCGGGGACAGACCCGGCTCGAGGACATGGGTCCGCAGCCCTGATCCGGGCCCGCCCGAACGTCGGCCACCGGCGCGACCGCTCGGGAGGACCGGCCCGAACGAAAGTAATCCTTAAGGTTCGTATCGGGGTCCAACGCGTACCGATGGGCGAAACGCTGACGCTCCGGGTCGCCGAAGCGTTCCAGCAGGACATCGGCCTCGGCATCGCTCGGCTCGACGTCCAGACCCGCCAGCGTCTCAAGGTGGGGCTGGGCGACATCGTCGAGATCCGGGGCCGCAAGCCGACCCCGGCCATCGTGAGCCGCGCCCAGCCCGACGACGAGGGGAAGGGGACGGTCCGCATCGAGGCGGTCGTCCGACGGAATGCGGGCGTGAGCATCGGCGACCGCGTCTCGGTCCAGCGGGTCGACTGCCCGACCGCCGACGCGATCACGATCGCCCCCATCTACGCCGGTTCCGCCCGAATGGATCTCGGGCCCGGATTGGAGAGCTTCGTCGCGAAGGCACTCGCGCGCCGTCCGTTCGTCCGCGGGGACGTGTTCGTGATCCCGGGGGTGTTCCTGATGGGCGGGTCGCTCCCGTTCATGGTGGTCGCCACCCAACCGAAGGGGATCATCCAGGTCGCACCGTCGACGCTGATCACGATCAAGGAGGAGACGGTCAGCGAGACCGAGGTCGCAGCCCCACGCATCTCGTACGAGGACATCGGGGGGCTCAAGGAGAAACTGGGCCGCGTCCGGGAGATGATCGAGCTCCCGTTGAAGCACCCCGAGCTGTTCGACCGACTCGCGATCACCCCACCCAAGGGCGTGCTGCTGTACGGTCCGCCCGGAACCGGCAAGACGCTGATCGCGAAGGCCGTCGCGAACGAGGCCGGCGCGCACTTCATCGGCATCCAGGGTCCCGAGATCATCTCGAAGTACTACGGGGAGAGCGAGAAGGAGCTCCGGGAGAAGTTCGAGGAGGCAGAGAAGAACGCGCCGAGCGTGATCTTCATCGACGAGCTCGACTCGATCGCCCCCCGGCGCGACGAGGTGGTCGGCGAGGTCGAGCGCCGGGTGGTCGCGCAACTGCTCACGCTGATGGATGGCCTCTCGGGGCGCGGGAACGTCATTGTGATCGCAGCGACGAACCGCGAGGAGGCGATCGACCCGGCGCTCCGCCGCCCCGGGCGCTTCGACCGGGAGATCGAGATCGGCGTGCCCACCCAAGAGGGGCGGCTCGAGATCCTCCAGATCCATACGCGGGGGATGCCGATCGACGGGAGCGAGCGGGACCGCGAGCGCATCCTGCGGGAACTGGCGGCCCAGAGCCACGGGTTCGTCGGGGCGGACCTCTCTTCGGTGGCGCGCGAGGCGGCCATGCGCGCGCTCCGCCGGTATCTGCCCGAGATCGATTTCGATCAGCCGATCCCGCTCTCGCTCCTCGAGCGGATGAAGGTCACCGAGACCGACTTCCGCGAGGCGCTGAAGCAGATCGAGCCGTCGAGCCTGCGCGACGTGGCGATCGAAGTGCCGACGACGCGCTGGGAAGAGGTCGGCGGCGTCGAGCGCGTCCGACGGATCCTCGAGGAATCCGTGGAGCTGCCGTTCAAGAATCCGCAGGTCTACCGCCACATCGGGATCGAGCCGCCGCGCGGCATCCTCCTCTATGGACCCCCCGGCGTCGGCAAGACCCTGCTCGCTAAGGCCGCCGCGACCGAGAGCGCGGCGAACTTCATCTCGGTGAAGGGGCCCGAGGTGATGAGCAAGTGGGTCGGCGAGAGCGAAAAGGCGATCCGCGTGATCTTCAAGAAGGCGCGGCAAGCGTCCCCGTCGATCGTCTTCATCGACGAGATCGACTCCATCGCGCCGCGGCGGGGACTCCAGACGTCGAGCGGGGTGACCGAGCGGATCGTGAACCAGCTCCTCACGTCGATCGACGGACTCGAGAGCCTCGAACGGGTGCTCGTGATCGCCGCGACGAACCGGCCCGACATCGTCGACGAGGCGCTCCTGCGGACCGGCCGGTTCGACCGCCTGCTCTACGTCGAGCCGCCGAACATGGCCGGCCGCCTCGAGATCCTCACCGTCCACACCCGCAAGATGCCGCTCGCGGACGACGTCGACCTCGAGAACCTCGCGGTCCGTACGGAGGGCTACGTGGGCAGCGACCTCGCCGCCCTGTGCCGGGAGGCGGGGCTGACCGCGATCCGGGAGAACCTGAAGGCGAACCGTGTCACCCGCGCCCATTTCGAAGCCGCGATGAAGCAGGTCCGGGCGTCGTGCGATCCGGAGTCGCTCAAGTTCTACGAAGAGTTCGAAAAGCGACTCGCGGGCGAGCGGATTTCTCGGCGGCGGGAAGAGCCGGTCGAGGCCATCTACCGCTAGCGATTCCGCCGGCCGGCGGCGCGCCGGTTTTCTCCCGGGCAAGCTATAAGTAGTGAGCCCAAGTTCGGCGCCGCGCCCCCGATAGAGGGGCGCGACGAAGGGGAGACGTGAAATCGTTGGTGAGCCACCTAGGCCGCATTGGACTGCTGGCCCTGGTTGTGGTCGTTCTGGCCTCGACGTTGACGACCCTGCCGGGCGCGCAGGCAGCCTCGCCGAGCTATACCCTGAGCGGATATGTCGTCCCGCCGGCCGGTTCCGACTGGTCCGGCGTCCAGGTCGACCTCGTCTCTCAGGCCACCGGCGCGGTCTACACGACCACCACCAGCGACGGGGCGTTCTCGTTCACCTACGCGAGCACCGGCGGCGTTCTCGCGCCCGGATACTGGGGCTTGTGGGTACCGGCGCAGGGGAACATCACCGGACCGTACAACCGGATCAGCTCGTGCGTCGCGAGCCACCCGTGCGCGGTGCTCCCGGCGACGCAGACGCCGGTCTTCAGCTTCTACAGCGGGGCGAACCTGACCGTGGGGTCGTCCGCGCAGGTCACGCCCACGCTGGTGGCGACCGTCGCGACGTACTCCTCGACGGTCTCTGGATACGTGAACATCCAGACGAGCTCGGGGATGCGCGTGCTCCCGGGCACGCCGGTCCAGGTGCTGGATCCCCAGTACGCGGGCCTCGTGCTGTACAACACGACGAGCAACTGGACGACCGGCGCCTACTCGGTCAAGGCGCCCGCGATCAGCGTCGTGCTCCAGGCCACCGACCCGAACACCCCGAACTACGTCGGCACCACCAACGTGACGCTCGCGGGCGGACCGTACACGATGAACGTGACGATCCAAAGCTACGTCATCTACGGCCAGATGCAGAATCCCTCGGGCGCGCCGATCGGGGTCCTCGGCAACGTGACCCTGTTCGACCCCTCCACCGGATACCTGTACACCCAGCCGGTCGGCCCGACCGGTCGGTACATCATCGGGACGTACGGCAAGGACTTCGGGAGCGGGACCGGCACGTTCGACCTCTTCCTCTCGGCACAGAACTACACGACGGTCGAGTACACGTTCAACACGGCGGGTTCCTCCACCCCGGTGAACTACAACGTTCGCATGGCGAAGGTGACCCCGGCCGAGCGCGGGAACTACAACACGACGGTCGATCTCACACGATTCAACAACGCGACCGGGACGGGCGTCCTCTGGGTGAACTCGTCGGCGAGCCTCGGATCGAACGCGGTCGTCTCGAACCTCCCGAACCAGACGGTCTCCATGCTCTGGGCCCAGCTCGCGCTCGACTACAACCACACCACGACGCTGCCCACGTCGCTCCTGAGCTCGTTCTATGGCTACGTCAACTCGAGCGGCCCGGTCCTTCCGGCCGCGCAGGCGTACGCGAACATCAACTCGACCGGTTTCCTCGGACCCTCGGCCGGGCAGAACTTCTCGAAGTCGGTGTCGGCGTGCAATGGGGGGACCTGCGGCCCGACAACCACCGGCGGGATCGCGGTCAGCTGGTCCAACAACTACACGCTCAACGGGACCGTGCGGGTCAATAGCTCGCTCTACTCGGTCGGCTTCAACTTCCGGCACCCGTCGAGCTCCGCGGACATCTACAACTACACGGT
>JASHUJ010000002.1 GCA_030040035.1 Thermoplasmata archaeon | reverse complement strand
CCCGCGACGGCGTGCGTCGCCGAGAGGACCCGGACACCCGCGAGCGGCCGGTCGCCCGGGCCGAACGGCTGCGGATCGCCCGCCGCGATCTTCTGGACGGAGATCACCGGCTCGCTGGCGAGGTACCGGCCCTGCGGGTGCTTCGCCCATTCCTGGGCCGTCCGCGCGATGCAGATCGTGTGACCGGCTTCGTTCGCCGCGTTCTCGAGGTCCAGGGAATCCCACTTGTGGATCGCGGCGGCGACGCTCGCATGGTTGGCCCCACAGTTGAAGAAGTTCGTCCAGGCGAACTGCTGGGCCGGATAGACGGCCGAGGGGTAGACCCAGCGGCCGTCCTTCGTCTCGAACGGGAAGACGGAGAACGGGTGCGAGTTCCCGATCGGGTTCGGGTACGGCCATCCGTTGACCGTCGGGCCGAACGTGAGCTCGGGGTCGATGCCGTGCGACGAGCGGCGGAGATCGATCGAGAGAGATTGCCCCCTCCCGGTGCGCAGCTTCCAGATCGCCGCCGCCCCGACGGCGGCCGCCATCGCGGAGAGCGCGAACACGGATCCGAGCCGGATCGCGCTGGGGAAGATCGGATCGTCCCCTGTGAAAGTGATCTCGCCGCCCGTGTCCGAGGGCCGAACCCCGGTCCCCTTCAGGAGACGCTCGAGTTGCTTCGGGAGCTCCTCGTTCGGCGGGGCGGCCAGCCGACGGCGCGCGGGGGGCGTCATGCGGCGACCTCCGGCTCGCGGCCCATCCCTTCGGCGCGTTCGGCGTTCATCGCTCGTCCTCCGATCAACGTTTCATTCGACATGGCCCAGATACATCAGCTCCCAGATCCCCGGATCGCTCGCCGTTTCGACCTTCGCGCCCGCGACGTACTTCTCGACCGTCACGGTGCCGCTGAATCGGAGGTACGCTCCGTCCACGCGCGCGATGACGGCGAGGGCGTGCTTCACCCCGGTCACCGTGTCCGCGAACTTCTGATCGAGGAGCGTCTGAGCGCGCTGAAAGATCACCCGATAGTGGACCTGGTCGTCCTGGGTGTACTCGTAGATCACCCGATTCGCCACCGGCTTCTGGCTGTGGGCGTCCACGAAGACGTCCTCCAGGACCAGCCGCACCTTCGATGCTTCGTCGGCGACGATCTGCCCGCCCTTGGCGATCAGGATCTGGGGGAGTTCGGCACGGCCGTACGCCTTGTCGGCGTAGAGATACGCCGCGATCACCGAGTACGGTCCGGCCTGCGCCCGACCCCAGTACCAGTGATTGAGGAGCTTCGACATCGCGACATCCCCCCAGTTGTGGTCGTGATAGCCGATGCCGCTCAGCGTCTCGGGCGCGCGGCCTTGCTCGGCAATCGTCGCGGTCACCGTTCCCTGGGGCACCGAGGGGAGCCAGGCGAACGTGTGCTCGTCGTGAACTCCGAAGTAGGTGACGCCGGTCCCCTGGCGCCAGGACGGGACCTCGCCCACCAGTTCCGCGTCGAGCGTGAGGCCCTCCGCCACCACCCGGACCTGGTAGGTGTGCAGGTCGCCGCGGATGTAACAGTCCTTCACCCGGACGTCACAGCGTTCGGTGCTCGCGCTGAACTCTCCGGGCTTCGCGGTCACGAACAGTTGCTGCGACGGTTTCCCGGGCCGATCCAGATCGATCTGGACCATCGGGGCGAGCGGGGCCTTCGGCTTCAGCATCCACTTCGTGTAGAACGTCACGACGAGCGACGAGCCGTCGGCGAGATGCGCATCGAAGTACCACCATTCGTAGCTGCCAGGGCCCCCCGATGTGCGCATTCCGTCCTCCCACGGTTCGATCTGGCGCCGCTGGAGGCCGAGGCGGGCGTAGTCCTCGTCCCGGTCCGCCGATCGGGCGAGCAGCGCCGGGGTCATGGGACCCCCGGCAGGTGGACCACCTTGTACTTGCGCTTGATCTCGAGCAGGGCGATCAGCGTCGCCCGGGCTCCCGCGATCCCCTCGCGACCGACCCGGGCCAAGAGTTCGCGATCGACCTGCTCGATCGCCTGACGCGCCGCACGGCCGGCCGCATGTCCCCGGTCGGTGAGCGCGAGCTTCACACGCCGACGGTCGGTCGGGTCCTGGGCCCGCTCGAGGTAGCCCCGGACTACGAGCGCGTCGACGGCCTGGCTGACGGCCTGCTTGGAGACGCCCAACCTCCGGACGATCGACTCGATCGAGGCCCCGCTCCACTCCATCGCGCTGAGGATGAATTCCCCGGACCCCGGGACGTCCTTGTACCCGAGCTTCGCTTGGGCCCGGCGCACGGCCCCGGTGTACGTCCCGCGGGTCGCGTACAGCAGGGCGGAAAGCGGGGCCTCTCGGTGTTCCTTCACGGCCGGGGCGTTCGTGGTCATTAGTAAATTGTATTGACTGTCAAGTATATTGACTTATTGTCGCTCGCCGGTCTTCCGACCGGGGACGAAGTCAGACTCCGGAGAGCACCACGGTCACGGTCCACCCGGTCCGCCGCGTCCTCCGCCATCCGTCCGCCGACGCGAGACCGGGCGACCTCGGACCGGGATCCCGGGTCCCCGACCCCGATTCGACCAGGGGACAGGTCGCCTCGGAGTTGCGCCGCTTCCTGCGTGGACGCGCCCGGAGGCGACGGTCGTCCCTTTGGTGTCCGGCCCGACTCGGGGGGTCGGACCGCTACTTACTCCGCCCGTACGTTCCCAGGTACGTGGCGGTCGCCATCACGAGGGGTCGGATCGCCGCTTCGAGATCGCGCGCGGTGAGACCCGCGGGGGCGCGAACGGGGCCGGACAAGGCGTATAGGTGAAGGATGTACCGGTGGGGCTTGCCCGGGGGCGGCGAGGGCCCCTGGTACCCGATCTCGTTCCAGCTGTTCTTCCCCTGGACCGCGTCGCCGGGAAGGGTGTCGGTGCGGGCGACGCCGGCCGGGAGCTCGCGCGCGGTACCCGGAATGTCGTAGATGACCCAATGCACCCAGGTACCCCCGGGAGCGTCCGGATCGTCGAAGACGAGCGCGAACGCCTGGACCCCGGTGGGAACCCCGTCGAACTGGATCCTCGGGGAACGATCCTCACCGTCGGCGGTATAGGACGGCGGGATCCGCCCCCCGGGCTCCCAACCCATCGATCGGACGGTGAGTTCCATCGGGCCCTTGCATCCCTCCCGCGCTCAATACGATTGGCACACGAGCCCGGGCACGCCCTCGAAGCCCGGATAGCGAGACACCACGATGTGACCGTACTGTCGGGCCCCGGCGGCGACGAACAGGTCGACTCCGTCCAACTGCCGACCCTGGCGGGCGAGCTCCCCCGCAATCTCCGCGGCGAATCGAACGGACTCCAGATCGATGCCGAGCTCTTCGGTCGAGCGGAGCAGCTCTTCGGCCCGATCACGGAAGGCCTCGTCTCGATCCGCGACTTCGGCCATCACAGCGGCCCGAGCCGCCACCGAGAGGAACAAGGGTTCGAGTCTCTGACGCAGCTCGCGGAACCGACCGAGCGCCGACGGGACTTGCTGCGCACAGTCCAGTACGAAGCGCGAGTCGAGGCTCACCATGGGTCGGAAGTTCCGACCGGGTTAGCGCATCGCGGGCGAGGGGCGGCCGTTCAGCACCACGTTGAGGCGACGGTTGGCCTCTTCCCAGTTCAGGTTCGCGAGGAACACTTGCACGTACGTGGCCTTGTCCGTCCCGTAATCGATCGCATAGGCGTGTTCCCAACAGTCCAGCGCGATGACCACGTCCTGGGAGATCGCCGGGACGTTGATGCTGTGCTCGTTGATGACCCAGTTGTGGAGCTGCTGCCGCACCTGATCGTAGGTGACCAGCACCCAGCCCGGCGTGGAGGCCGCATCGGCCTTGGTCTCCGCCTGCCACTTCTCGATGGATCCAAAGGATGACTTGAGCAGAGAGCGGAACTGATCGTCCGGCTCGTTCACTGGCTCGAGGTTCTCGAAGTAGGCCTTGTGGAGGTAGCTCCCGTTGTACGCGACGATCTCCCGTCGCTTGAGTTCGCTGAACGCCCCGTAGCTGAAGTTCGCGTTCTTCTGGAGGATGTCGGGCTCGCTGTCGAGCTTGGCCCGGAATTCGGCGAGGCGTTGTTCGATCTCGTTGAGCTTGCGCACGTAGCCTTCGTAGAGACCGAGATGGGCCTTGATCTGCTTCGGAGTCAGCCCCTTGATGGTGCCTTCTGACAAGAGTTTCGAGAAGTCTCGCACCTTGTGCTCCATCTTGCTGCTCCGTTGCGCCGTCGGGCGCCGGTCGATCGCTCCCCGGTCGCTCCGCGCGGCCCGTAACCGCGCGCCACAGAGCCCTAATCGATTTAAACTTATGTCGTTTACAAAAATCGTAATCCGGTGAAACGTGGACCGCTCGGGTCGCGGCAGCGACTTGAGCCGACGCCGCGACGGGAGCTGACCGACGCCGGGATCCCCGTCGCTCCCACGCCTTCCGCGCTCTCAGGACGGACGGGGCGTCCTCCCCGGGTCCGAACGCGGCAACCCCTTCCGAGGAACAGTGAGTCAGGAGGCTCTGATCGAGCAAACGCGAGCGGCCCTCGGGGAGCTGCTGCCCGCCGGCGTCGACGTCGAGGACATCGAGCTGGAGGGACCGCAAATCGTCCTCTACACGAAGCAGTTGGATGCCTTCCTCGCCGGGGGCGAGCTCGTGCGCCAGATCGCCCAGCGCCTCCACCGACGGGTCGTCGTCCGCACCGATCCGGCGAGCCTCATCGAGCCGAAAGAGGCCGAGAAACTCATCCGGGAGTTGATCCCGACGGAGGCGGAGGTCAACCAGCTCTACTTCGAGACCGAGACCGGTATGGTCACGATTGAAGCCGCCAACCCGGGCGCGGCGATCGGCCGCGGTGGTTCGACTCTGAACGACCTCAAACGGAAGATCGGCTGGGTCCCGACGGTCGTGCGGACCCCGCCGATACCGTCGAAGACCGTCGAGGAGGTCCGCACCCACCTACGCAACTCGTTCGATGACCGTCAATCGTTCCTCAAGAAGGTCGGGATCCGGATCGCGCGCGACCCGCTGCCGGAGCCGCTGTGGGGGCGCGCGACGGCGCTCGGTGGATTCCGAGAGGTCGGCCGGAGCGCCTGTCTCCTCACGACGCAGAACTCGAAGGTGCTGATCGACTGCGGGATCGATCCCGGCTCCGACCGCACCCCCTTCTTCAACGCGCCCGAGCTCCTCCCCCTCGACTCCCTCGACGCCGTCGTCGTCACCCACGCCCACCTCGACCACTGCGGCCTCGTGCCGGTCCTGCTCAAGTACGGGTACAAGGGCCCGATCTACTGCACCGCTCCGACCCGCGACCTGATGACGCTCATGCTCCTCGACGCCATCAAGGTCGTCAACCAGGAGGCCCGCCGGGGCCTCTACGACTCCTCCCACGTCCGCGAGCTCGTGACCCGGACGGTCCCCCTGCGCTGGGGCGAGACGACCGACATCGCGCCGGACATCCGGCTCACGCTCCACAACGCGGGCCACATCCTGGGCTCGTCGATCTGCCACTTCCACCTCGGCGAGGGGGACCACAGCGTCGCGTTCACGGGCGACATGAAGTACGAACGGACCTGGCTCTTCGATCCGGCCAATGTCCGATTCCCGCGACTGGATACCCTCGTGATCGAGTCGACCTACGGAGGGGCCCGGAACACACAGCCGAGCCGCCAACAGGCCACCGACGAGTTCTGCGCGTATGCGAGCTCGGTCCTCGGCCGGGGCGGGAAACTGATCGTCCCGGTCTTCGCGGTCGGTAGGTCCCAGGAGATGATGCTCGTCCTCGAGCAGGGGATGCGTGAGGGGCAGGTGCCGAAAGTGCCGGTCTATCTCGATGGGATGATCTTCGAGGCGACCGCGATCCACACCGCGTACCCCGAGTTCCTCAACAGCCAGCTCCGTACCCAGATCTTCCAGCAGGGGGACAATCCGTTCCTCTCGGAGATCTTCCGACGCATCGACTCATCTCACATGCGATCGGAGGTACTGGATTCGAACGAACCCTGCGTGGTCCTCGCCACGTCCGGGATGATGAGCGGCGGGCCGGTGATGGAGTACTTCCGCGGATGGGCCCCGAACCGGACGAACGCGCTCCTGTTCGTCGGATACCAAGCCGAGGGAACCTTCGGTCGTCGATTGCAGCGGGGTCTCGCCGAGGCCTCTTTCGCCGACGGAGGACGCGCTGTGACCGTCCCGATCCGCCTTGAGATCGCGACCGTCGAGGGATTTTCAGGCCATTCCGATCGCAACCAACTGATGAACTACGTGGGGAACCTCGACCCACGACCGCGACAGATCCTCGTCAACCATGGAGAGGAATCGCGCGCGGTCGACCTCGCGGCCAGCCTCCACCATCGGTTCGGGATCGCGGCCCAGGCGCCGTACAATCTCGAGGCGATTCGCTTTCTCTGAATGGCCCCGAAGCCCGCTCGAATTGGCGTACTCCGTCGGGGCGTCGCCCCTCAGTGGCGGTGTGGATGGCGATGCCCGGTCGTTCCGCCCGCGACGAGGGGGGTCCCGAGGGAGTACTGCCCGTAGGCGATTCCCTTGACCCCGCGCAGGTCCTCGGCGGCGTTGACCACTTCGACTCGCTTCCCGACGAGACCAATGAGCTGCATGCACGAACCGCCCTCGAGATGAACGTGGGAGGACGACCGGACGTGGACTCCCCAGCGATGCTCGACGGCCGTCAGCCGCCGGAGCACGTTGGGAGCGTCGTGTCGATAGAGGAGAAGGACGCTCGCCACCGAGTCGGAATTGGGGTCGCCCAGCTCGTGCTCGGCGAGTTCCTTCCGGATGAGGGCCCGGAGGGCTTCCGAACGGCTGGAGGAGTTTCGGGCCCGTACCCAGCCGTCCAGAAGGGCCAAGAGGTCGGGTTCCAGTGAGACCCCCAGTCGTACCACGTATTTGTCCTTCCGTTTGCGCCCTTTAGGGAGCGGGCGCGGCTCGGCCTCGGGACGATCGCTCCGACGCGCTTCACCCGCCATGTCGCCTCCCCGGCCCTTCTTGGAGCTCGAATTGGCTCATAACGGTGTGGCCGGGTCGTTCCGAAGCGAGGGGCCGGGCGTGCGCGCCGAGGTGTTACGTTTGTAAAAAGCACCACAATGCTTTACACTCTCCTCCGTGTGGTCCGCCTCATGCCCGCGGCCTCCGCGAACGTCTCCAATCCACTCACGGAGGTCCGAAATCCGATCGTCCTCTCTCGCGCCGAGTGGATCAAGGTCATTGCCATTTACGCGGGCATCGCGGCCGCGACGGGCCTCGGAATCTACGCGACCTATTGGATCGGCACGCAGTACGCCATCTTCTGGGCGCTCGGCATCCTGGCCTACACCCTCGGCCTACGGCACGGCGTCGACGCCGACCACATCTGCGCGATCGACAACACCACCCGAAAGCTGCTCCAGCAGGACAAGCGACCGACGACCGTCGGGACCTGGTTCTCGCTGGGGCATTCCACGATCGTCGTCGCGATGATCGCGGTGCTCGTGGTCGCCACCCAGTTCATCGCCAGCAACCTCCCGGCCTTCGAGGCCGACGGCGCGGTGCTGGGCACCCTCATCTCGGGGGCGTTCCTCTACATCATCGCGCTGATCAACTTCCTCATCTTCTGGGAGATCTATCTGATCTTCAAGGCCCTGCGCACGGGGGCGCTCGACCAGAAGAAGCTGGACGAGACCCTGCTCAAGCGCGGGTTCATGAACCGCTACTTCGGGAAGCTGTTCAAGTTCGTCAACGAACCGTGGCAGATCTACCCGATCGGGGTCCTCTTCGGCCTCGGGTTCGACACCGCCTCGGAGGTGGCGTTGATCGCGATCACGGTGACCACCGCGACCGCGGCCGCGCACTTCCCGCTCTGGATGGTGATGGTGCTGCCGTTCATGTTCACCTGCGGGATGGTGCTGACGGACACGACCGACGGGTTCGGGATGCGCTTCGCCTACGGCTGGGCCTTCTTGCGGCCCATCCGCAAGGTCTACTACAATCTGACGATGACCGTCATCTCGGTCATCGTCGCGATCGCCATCGGCACGATCGAGCTCCTGGGCGTCCTCGCGTCGGAACTGAACCTGTCCGGCGGGCCGTTCGGGTTCTGGACCACGATGAACTGGTTGAACAACTCGAGCGGACCGGACGGCATCGAGATCTGGGGCTGGTGCGGGATCATCATCATTCTCCTCTTCGTGGGCAGCTGGATCGTGTCGATCGCGATCTACCGCTGGAAGCACCTGGAGGAGGTGGGGTTCGCCAAGCCTCCGGCCCTTTCGGACGGGGCTTCGAGCGAAGGGGCCGGACCGACGGAGAGCGGATAGGCGAAGCCCGGACCTCGCTTCCCCCACCGGTGAGTGCCGGAGCGTCGCCCTACGGAGCGATGCCCGTCCTCGGCCCGGCCGGGGCTTGCGGATCTCTCCCCGCGGGTACACCGGAAGCGAGGGAAAATCGCGTTCGCCCGCGCGATCCACCCTACCGGAGCGCTTCGTAGTGGAGCAGGATCTCCCGATCCTCTCCGGGCTTTGTCTCGATGAGCTTGAGCGTCGTCTGGGCGTCCATCGAACCCCAATATCGCGGGCCCTTCCCGTAGACGACGGGCATGACGAAGAACCAGTAGTCGTCGGCCAGGTTGCGACGAAGGCACTCGCGCACCACCGCCGGACCCCCCTCGACCATGATGTTCCCGCCCTTTTCGCGGCGCAGCTTCGCCAAGATTCGGGCGAGGTCTCCGTGCAGGATTCGGGCGTTCTCCCAATCGGTGGACTTGAGACGGTGCGAGAGGCAGATCTTCTCCACGCGGTCGAGATAGCGGCGGTAGTCGAGGAGCCACTTCTCCTCCCCCGGCTTGCGGGCCTTCTCACTCCACACCCGCTGGTGGCCGAGGAACGAACGTCGTCCCATCACGACCGTCGTGACATCGTCGAACCGGTCGTACCACATGTAGCGGAAGAGGGCGTTGATCTCGGGCGAAGGCCGATCGGACCCCGGATACTTTGGGAACTCGCCGCGGCCGTCCAACGTCATGTACGCGTTCGCAGTGATCTTTCGCATCTTCTCGTCCCCCGATCTTCCGGAGCCTCGCGGTCGCTCTCCGACCGCCGCGGCCGTGCATTCATGCATAAACCGACATATATCCCTTTAGGCATGCATGGATCGTGCCCGACGTCTTTCAACTCCTGGCCGAGCCGTCGCGTCGGCACCTGCTCGAGGCCCTCCGCGAGGGGGAGCGGTCCGTCACCGATCTGGTCGACCGCACCCGCATGTCCCAGCCGTCGGTCTCGAAGCAGCTGCGGATCCTCCGGGATTCCGGGCTGGTCTCCCTGCGGACGGCGGGCCGCCACCACCTCTATTCGATCCGGGGACGGGCGCTCCGCGAAGCCTCCGAATGGCTTTCCTACTACGAACAGTTCTGGCACGAGGGGCTGAACCGGATGGACGCCGTTCTCCGGCGGGGGCCGGGCCCTAGCGCGCGGAACAAGCGATGAGCCAGCCCGAAGCGTCGGGGACGGCGGTCCGCTTGGAGCGGATCCTGCCGGCCTCCCCCGACCGGGTCTTCCGCGCGTTTCTGGACCCCGACCTGATGCGTCAGTGGATCGCACCCGACGATCTGGACGTCGACCGGATCTCGGTCGACGCCCGGGTCGGGGGACGCGTCGAGGTCTGGCATTCGCGCCAGGGTGTCAGCACCGGAAAGTTCGAAGGGCGCTTCGTGAGGATCGATCCGCCGCGCGAGCTGGTCTACCACTGGGCGTTCGTCGGCACGGAGCCGGAGAAGGGTGAGTACTACGACACGCTCGTGACGATCCGGCTCCAGCCCTCGGGCCCCGGCCAGACGCAGGTCAGTGTCGTCCACGAGCGCTTGGCGGAGCTCCGTCGAGAAGTGCCGCACGTATACCACCGTCTCGTTCCGGGCTGGGAGAATTGTCTCGACAAGCTCGGCCGCGCCGCGAGCGGGGCACCGGTGGATTCGCATTGAGATCCGGCCGGGAGCAGTTCAGAACGGGGACTGCGCCGGATCGCGGATCCGCTAGGTTCCGGCACTTCGACGCGCGGATGGGATCGCACGGGGCCGAGGCGCCCGCGCTCGGGCGCGCCGCTCGAGGAGGGTCGCGCGGGCCCGGGAGAGGCAGGCTCTCGAGCACGCGATGCCGATCTCGGGGGTGATCGTCCCCGCCTGCCCCCCTCGATGGACGTGGGTCCATCCCTCGGGGAGTGGCCGGTCGACGATCTTCTGGGCCAAGGCGCCCACCTGAAACCTTCGGCGACGACCGCATCCATCACAGATCGCGGTCAATTCGTAGGTCATTCGCAGGGCAAGGAACGGGGCATTCAATACCCTGGCGAGCCCGGACCGGGCCGGAACCCCGCCTCCGAGGGTCGATTGTGGCGGCCCGAACGCACCGTCCGACGAGGGGTGGTTCGGTTCGACTCTCGTTCGCGGCAAACCCCCGCGCGGAGCCGCTCACTTCCTAGGCCGCTGCACGAGGTTGACCGGGTTGCCGTCCGGATCGGCCACCCACGCGGTGCGCAGGTCGGCCAGAAAGTCCCGAGGAGCGTGCAGGGACGGCGCTCCCTGGGCGACGAGTCGAGCGTAGTCCCCGTCCGTGTCATCCGTCCAGAGCACGAGGACCACCGGCCGTCCACCCAGGTTCGGGTGGATCCCGTGGTCTTCGATGGCGGCGGCGACGCTGGATATGCCGATCGTGAAGTGGTTCAAGGTCACTTCCACGTGGCTTGGCTTGCCCGAACTCGGCAGGCGGAAGCTTTCCCGGAAGCCCAGGCGCTGGTAGAACTCGACGAGTCGCTCCACCTCCTGCGTCAAGAGGTTGATCTGAGCGTTCTGGATCGTCACACTTCACTCCGAGGGCGAGGCAACGCTGGCGGACGGTCTTGGTAGGGCGCCCATCGCGATCCGGGGCGCGGGTCGTTGCTTAAACCTTCGGGGAGTCGCGTTCCTAAAGGAGGCAGGTCGCGTTCCGGGACCTGATGGATGCGACCGATCTGCGCATCTTCACTCGTCTGGTGGAGAGCCCGTTCCTCACGGACGAGCGGCTGGGTCGCGAGGTCGGGCTCACAGGGAAGGCCGCACGCCTGCGCCGGCAACGATTGGAGGGGGCGGGGGTCCTCGCGGAGTATGCCCTCCATCCGACCGCACCGACGTTGGGTCGCTATGCGCAGACTTGGCGCTATCGAGCCCGCGGGAGTCTCGAGCTCCCGGTCCCTCGACTCCAGGAGATCGAGGATCTGGTGCTGGTTCGGAGCTTTCGACCGGACCTGCACGTCGCGCTCCGCTATGCCCGGACGCCCGAGCCGGAGCCGGACCCGCGGCTCGACGGGATCCTGGGTCAACCGCTCTCGGGTTGGGGGGAGGCGGCGGCGGACGCTCTCCCGGATCGACGGCCGCTCTCGCGGACCGACTGGAGGGTCATCGAGGCCGTGGTCCAGTCCCCTCGCTCCACCCAAGCGTCCTGGTGCCGGGCCGCCCGGGTCTCGCCCCGAACGTTTCGGCGCCGTCTCGGAAGACTAGAGGCCGAAGGTCTACTGGACCATTCCGTGATCCTCGACTTGCGGCACGAGGGGGGCCTCGCCGCCTATGGGGTCTGGCTCAGAGTGACGCCGGAGTTCGACGAGCGGGAACTCCAATCGATCCACCTGTGGGACCGGCCCCATTGGACCGGTGACCCGCGGGGGGTCTACCTGCTGGGGTGCGCCGACAACTACTCCCAGGCCCGAGAGATCGAACTGAGGCTCGGAGCGCTGCCGGGCGTCGAGAGCGCGGAACCCTTGATCCCGGCGGGCGGATTCTTCGCGCGAGAACGAATCCTCGGTTGGGTCCACGAGCAGCTGACCGTCGGCTCCGCTCTCGAACTCGAGACTCGGAGGTCGCCCGACGAGCGCGCTCGTCCCTTGCCTTCGAGCCCGAACCGGATCGGTCCCTCGGTCGTCCGACGTTCCTCCTCGATCGCACGTAGTTCCGGAACCAGCGGGAGTCCCCGCGGTGGGCGTCGGCGAAAATCCTCCGTGTCTCCCGCTTCACTTGGACGGGGCCCAGGGTGACGGACGTCAGTTAGCCGAACACCTCCACGCCGGTCCTCGAGCCGCGCGGTGAGTACAAGCGCACCCTCGTTGAGCCCGCGAACGGCCCTTTCAAGTCCTCCTAGACGCAGACCAGCGGCGGAACCGAGGTCGTCCGGCAGACCCGCTTCTCCCCCTCGCCCTCGCGACGCTCCTCGTAGGTCACCGGGAGCGTGACCACGGCCAGTTCCTGCGCCCGAAAGTTCCGTACGTCGGAAATGTGGGCGTTGGGGTGGTACGTCTCATCCTTGGTCATGAAATCCCAGACGATATCGATCGGAGCGGGGTAGACCGGACCCCGGCCTCGAAGCAGCCCGGTTGGGCATGCCTTCGCGCGTTCCGTTACCCCGAGCTCATCGTCCCCTCGCTAGGGTCTTCGGTCCATCCGCGTGCGTCCCGGTCCCCGGCCGGCTCGCTCAAGGCTGCGCGCCCCGCCGCTCGGCCGCGTACGCGACCTAGCGGCGCGCCAGCTCGATCCTCCGCAGGACGTTGAGCGCCTCCACGGTCGCCCACCGGCTCGGGATCCCCGGCCACTCCAGCAGCACGGGGAACTGCGGACCGCGAAAGCCGTACCTCGCGATCTCGCGGGGATCCCAGTCGGGATGGGTCGCGTCGAGCGCCCAGGTCCCGTCGCGCCGACGCCGGCCCCGCAGCCACCGGATCGCGAGGTCCATTCTAGGATCGCTCCCGTAGCCCAGCCGCGAGAGCGTGCGAAGACCGACCAGACCGTCGTAGAAGAAGTGGTTCGGGTAGTGGATCCGATACCACGGCGCGTATCGACCTCGACCCTCCACGAAGAGGCGTCGAGCCAGGTAGAACTCCGCGCCGCGCTCGATCGAGCGCTGCACGCGCTCGCCGCGGTCGGGCTCCGGAATCTCCGCCAGCGCGGCCAGCGCCTCCCATCCGTCCAGCGTCCCCCGCGCGGAGGGGAAGCAGTTCCAGCCGCCGTCGTGCTTCTGCGCCCGAACGAGCCATGCGATGGACTCCTGGACGACCGGATGGTCGAGGTAGCCGAACCGGATCAAGGTCCGGGTGGCGTGGCCCGCGATGCATTGCTCGGCGTCCCTCGCTCGCAGCACCTTCGTTCGCCAGGCGAGCAGGACCTCAGCCGTCGCTCGGATCCGCGGATCGGACCGGGTCATGCCGAGGTCCGCGAGGATGATCGCGACCCAGTGGGTCGAACTGAACCGGGGGCGCATCAGCTCCCGGGGGGACGTCCCCCGGCTCGCCCATTGGCCGCTGGGCAGCTGATGTTCCAAGAGCGAGGCGGCCCACCCTCGGCGGCCCACGAGGCCCCGGGCTCGCTCTACTCGTGGATCGGAGCCGCTGCGTCCCTCAACCTCCACCCAATATCGGGCACGCACGCTCGGATCGGAGGTGGGTCCGGCGAGCCAGTTCCGTACTGTCGATGAAACGCGCGTACCGACAGGAGGGAGCGACAGCCCTTTCGCTCTTTCCGTTCTCCGCGGGGCAATAGGGCACGTACCTCCTTCCGATCCTAGCTCGGTCCGCGACTGGACCGGGGGAGAGAGCGGACCGAAGAAGTACGGGCTCGCCGGGATTCGCACTCGCGAGAACGGGGTCCCCGGACCGCTGCGGCTCTACACTGGGTCGGGTGGACCCTCTGCCCTATCGAACGCGCCGATCGCGACCGCCCGTGTCGGTCGCTCCCCGAACGGCCAAACTGGACCGACCCGGTCGCGGCGGACCCACCGGTCGAAGTAGGTCCGAGTAGGACCCGGTCTGGAGGGAATCCAAGGAGATCCCGAGCTGGCGCATCATCGCACGTAGCTCGGAGTGGGCGGTCGCGGAGGGAGCGCCGGGGTTGATGGTACGCTCGAACTCCAGGAACGCGCCGAGCCCTTCCACTTCGTCCAGATGTACGCGGGTTCCTCGCCAGTCGAACACGCGCCGGACCTTCGATACGACGACCCGCACTCCAAGGGCCGCACTGAGCACGGGCTCGAGTCCGTGGCGGGGCGGGAGAGCGGCGAGGACGATCTGGCTCTCCTTGGTGTCGGCCACGTCCGGGCGGTCGTACCAGACTAGTTGGTCCTTGCCGGGTCGCTGGATCCGCAGCTTGAGTCTACCCTGGACTCGGAGAAAATAGACGTCCCGCTGCCGCAGTGTCGATTGGAAGCGCGCCCCGGACGCTTTCAGGCGTTGCTCGACCTCGCGTGGGAAGTCCAATCGAGCCTTGAGCTCCACGAGCGACTTTCGGAGCGCGCCCGCATCCGCCGCCTCCTTCGACTCGGCCCCCTCTCTCGTCACCCTCGGGCCTCCCCCGTTCGAGCCGTGCATCAGAACCGCGTGCACCTTGAAACCGATGTCGGCGCCGGCATGGGGTCGATCGACACTTCAGGAAAACGGGCAGGTCGGGATTCGAACCTGCTCAGCGGTCGGGCGGTGCGGGTCCGACTCGCACTTCGTGGGAAGGATCGGCTTTGCTGACGGCAGCGTGGTCTTCGCGAGCACGCCGGTCGGTGACGCAGAGGTCCTCGCACGAGCGCTCAAACGCCTCTCCCGGAGTCTGCCCCCGAAGGTCCGTCGCTGGTGGACCCGGTCGAACCTCAAGCTTGGGGACCTGTTGAATCCGACGGTCCGACGCGGGTTCCGCCAGAGCTCGAACGGATGCGACTCGCCCAGTCGGCTCTGTGTCGATCGACTTCGCGCCATGCCATACGAGCTGGTCCAATCTGTGCAAACGCAGCCTCTGAAGGCCGCCGTCGGTATCCGGGCTTCCCTTCGAGGACGGCAGGCTGATTCAGCGAGGGCCCTACGACGTCTGCGAGTTCACGGTCTCGTCACTGGGGGACGTTACGATCAGATTCCGGTCGGGGTGGCCCGCAACATATACGTCCTTGTGCCGCGGTCGCGGCTCGAAATCCTCGGGCGAAGTGCGCACCTCCCTCACTTCGAAGAGCGGGACAGTTACGTTGACGTTCTCCGGAACCTCCTCGATGCCGTGCGCTGAGCTCGGCTTGGGAGCGCAATGGCCGGCCCTACTCCCGTACGAATCCGCTCTGCCCGGCGCACCTGGCGGATCGAGACGAGTTCCGATTGGATCGGGTGGCCGTGGATTCCCGGTGGAAGCTCCCGCGCAGGGAACGGAGCCGGACGCTGTCGGTTGCGTACGGCCGAGCCCGCAGCTTGGACGGCGCCTTGGTGCTGTAGCGAGTTGATCATCCAGTGTGCGGGGCGCGGGCGCTTGAGCCCGATCCGTACGGCGAAGATATGCCAAGGCGAGGTCAGGTCCCGCCCCCCGGAAGTACTTCGAATCCGGCCTCGCTGAAGTTGTGGTCCCAGGTGAACGCACGCACAATGTGGGTCTCACGCATCGTGACGAAGCTTGTGCAGTCGGTGAAGCTCCACTTCTTGTCGGCATGCGAGAGCATCAGCCGGAGACTCTCCTCGAAGACGGCCTCGCTGATACGAACTCGTCGGATCGACGGGCTCTCTCGGAGCAAGCCGGACAGTCGGGCGACAGGGGTCAGGCCCACCCTCTGACGGAGCAGGGTGAAGGTCTCGTCAAGGACGTAGTCCGTGGTCACGGGGGCTCCGAACCGGCCCTTCTCGATCTCGGCGAACGTCGCCGTCGCTTCCGGTCGTTGGGCGGCCCGTTCGTAGAGGAGTGCGAACCACGCCGACGTGTCGATGAAGATCATGGCGGAGCGTAGAGCAGCTCGTCGATGTGTTCCGCGGTGCGATCCTTGCCCCGGACGCCCTTCTGATGCGCGAGCTCGCGGAAGATGGGATCCGATGGATTGACCGCGTCATCGAGTACGTGGGCGCGGATCACCGCCCGCACGACATCTTGGATCGGGCGATGCTCCGAACGGGCCCGCTTCCGCAGCAGTTCGTACTCTAGCTCGGGCAGCCGGGTCTGCACGACGGTCATGTTTCATGTAAGTGAATCATGCATATATAAATGGACTCGCCGCGCGTATCCAATCCTATGGGGATCGTTGGCGACGTTGTCCGTGCCGGGTCGAGGGATCGGCTAGCCGATCGGCGGCAAAATCGCGAGCCAACTCTAACTCGTTCGACCCGCAGGAATGGCGCCGCGAATCTTCGGGAGAGCAGCGAGACCCCCCCAGCCCCCGCAAGGGCACAGGCATGGGTTCCGTGAGGAAGTTGTTACGGGCCCGCCGGGATTCGAACCCGCTCTGATCCGACCGTTCGCTCAGCGAAGAGCACCCGACTCATCCAATTCCGCGAAGCGCTCGTTCCAGGGGCACCAGCTCTGCTTCGATGAACTCCCAGATCGCGTCCAAGTCCACCCGGAAGTACTCGTGGACCATCTCATTCCGTAGCGACACCAGCCGGCGCCACGGGACGACGGGGTGCGATCGTCGGAACGCAGCGGAGACACCGTTCGCGGCCTCCCCCAACTTCAGGACCTCGTAGGCTACGGCAACCTGAGTCTTCGTGTCGCTGAAGTAGACGCTTCGGCCTCCGGCGACGAAACTCCGGATCCGTTCGAGCGCTTCGAGCATATCGGCCAGCCGAAGACGGTCGTCTCTCACAGAGGGATTGCCTCACCAATCACACGCGGTCGCACCAACCAGTGCAAGCTCGCCTCAGTCGTAAAATCTACCGAGCGTCCCAAGAGGGCCTCGGCCCGTTCTCTCAATTCTCCGCGGCGGAGCAGTCCGATTGGTGGACGAAAGGTGAGCAGGAGGTCGACATCGCTATCGGGACCCGCCTCTCCTCGGGCGACCGAACCGAAGACCCGGAGGCTGATCGCACCGTACTCCCGCGCGAGGGAGCGCAGGGCCGCACGCTTCGGCCCGATAATTTCCTTCACCCCGAGTCCGCCTTCCCTTGGGGGCCGGGCGCGGGTCGACGTGCGCGGCGAGTTCCACGAGGAGGACTTGCAGCGGGGACAGATGCGGACCGGTGCCTTTCTCAGCCGCCAGACATAACCGCAGCGATAGCAGCCGAGCAGTCCGTCTCCGAGATCGGGCATCTACCGAAGGTACCCCATCTACGAGATAACACTTACTTTGAAAGTAATTATCGACCCTGTCCGTCGGGTTCCGGACCCGCCCCCGAATGGGCCCGAGGATCGACAGTGTCCTTGGAGGTTCTCGGCGCGGTCTCACGAACGACGATACGCCCCTACCCCTCCGGTGGCGCAGCCTCGAAGTTCCTTCACGAAGGACGTGTGGGGCGGACGACGCGCCGAGCGTCGGTCGGTTTCGGAAGCAGACTTCCGGCGCCCCTTCACTACGGCGAAGAGTTATAATCAAGTCTGTTTGTCCAAAATCCAACGTGTTGGAATCTATGGATCTCGCATCTCCTTGGGGCACCGTGGCAAGGGCGGAGTTTCAGAGCGCGATGCGCGGCCCTTCGACGCGCCGCTTGACAAGACCCCACCCCCTTCGTGAGCACGTTGTTCGGAGAAGGTGGCGAAGCTGCGGTCGGCAAGCATCGACGGCGTTGCAGGGTCGATTTCCACTTCGCGGAGCGACGGCCGTCGCTCTGGTCATCGCCGTTTTGACGCTCGTGCTGGGCAGCACCCTGCTGATCGCCGCAGTCGCGACGCCGGCTCAGGCGGCCGCTGGGGTCGGTTGGGGACAAGCCGTGGCATCGGCCCGAGCCCCAGCGAACGCGTCGACCACCGGAGTCACGGTTGGGGGCCCCGCGCGAGTTTGGAGCGCAGAGACCTCGGAGACATCGCTACCCCTCTCGAGGGAGAGACCGGGTCGGCTCGATGGGACGCTCTCACTTCCCTCGGAGCACGACGTTCCGATGGACGCAATCTACCCACCGAACATCCACCTGCAGTCTTCGCCACCATCGGACCCTTCCGAAGCGATCAGCCCAGCCTACCGAACGTCCCCGGCCCCAATGGGCCTCGCGGACTACGGGCTGGGAACCCGTGGATCGACCTATTCCGAGTTCGCCTCCGACGTGCTCGGGACCGTCCAGCTGAACTCCTACAATGCGAGCGCCGGCCCGCTCTACGAGGATACGGGATCCTACTACTGGGACTACGCTGACCCCTACGGGAACCCGACGCCGTGGCAGTCCAGCCTCCAGATGAACACGGTCGTCACCAACGTCTCCTACCCGGGAGCCAACAACGGCAGCTTCTGGACGCAAAACGTCGTGAACTTTCAGGGCCCGTACCTCCAGCTCATCGACAACATCTGGAACTTCTCGAATCCGTACGAGTACCTCCAGCCGGGGACCCTGTACACCTACGGCGGCGTCGCTGCGTACCCCGAGTTCTACTACGACGACGGGCCCACGCTTCCCGTCGCCTATCCGATGGCGATCCAGCTCTACAACAACGCGACGGTGAGCGCCGGTCGCTCTGCGATCACGTTCGGGTACCGGATCGCGGAACCGGGGCACGTGTATGCGGGCGTGTACGACGAGGTCGTGTTCAACTCGACCCCCTCCTCCTCCGTTCCTCTCCTGACCCCCGACTTTCTTGTCTCGGGCACGAACCTCACGCCCGCAGGTCCGCTCTACGACGCGGAGCTCGTGTTCGGCGGACCCGGCAGTGGTTCGAACGCGATGATCAGTTCCTTGAACGGCTCCGAGTCGATCCGCTACCGCGTCGGAAGCAGTTGGACCTACGCTCGGGCCGCCTACGATTACGGCACCGACACTGGGGAGACCTCGGCAGGCATCGCCGGGTGGTACACGGGCACGACGGAGCAGGTTAACCAGGGTCCGTCGATGCTGTATGGTCTCTGGAATGCTCGCGGCGGCGTTTCCTCCGGCCACATCGCCGTACGCCTCGCTCTGGACCCGGACTACCAGTTCGTCTTCATCGGAATCCGAGGGACCAGCTTGTTCAACGAGTCGTACGCACCGTCCACGGCGGCGGGGATCGTCCAGACGTGGCTGCCACCGGGCTCCTACAAGCTCTCCGGCTGGGCCGATGGATTCGAGTCCGGTGTCGGAGAATTCCGCTCGTCGCTCGAGGAGACGCTCGGTCTCGTGCCGGACCCCGGCGTTTGGGACGCCCCGGCCTACATGGATGGTTCCGCGCAAGCCCGAGCACTCGGAGTGGATGCGACCGGTTGGACCGGCGTCGGGCCCGTCCGGTTTGTGAACCTGACGATTGATGTTAGCCTGATCTTCAATCACCTGAACGACTTCGGATACACAGAGTTCTCCCTGCTTTGGGCCTCCGGGTTCGGCTCTCCTCGAATCTACGTCAGCAATGTCACGCAGGGTCCGAACGCCGACGGTGACACCCTCTACATCGGGGACTCCCCCGGGGAGGTGTCCAACGTCCCGGAACTGGGTGATACCTTCGAGGTATGGGACGTGCCGGCCCCGCGGTTCGCCAACCTGAGCCTGTACGGAGTGGACCTCCTCGGGGCCGAGGAGGGGGGTGCGGTCGCTGTGTGGGACGCCCCCGGGGCGACCGCCTTCGAGGTGAACAGCACGAACGGTTCCCTCGGGTTCTGGGTGGCGAACTCCCGCTCCGCGTCCGATGCGGATTCGAGCTCGACACTCAACGGGTTCGCGCTCAGCCTCATGGCGAGCCCGGACGCGGTCGGATCGAATCTCTCATCGAGCTACTTTGGCTACACGGTGCAGGAGTACGGTTCCGACAATGGACGCTTCGTGGGCCTCCGTGCGACCTTTTACAGCGTCGGGTTCACAGCGTACTCCTCGAACGGCACGCGTCTCAGCTCGGTCGTCGCGGCGGTCGACAGTACCGGCGTCGATTTGGACGACACGAGCCTTGTCGGAGTGGCTGGACTTTTCGCAAACTCGAGCTCCCTCGGCGTCTTCGGTGACTCCACAAGTTCCCTCACCGTGACATCGGCGAACGTGAGCACGGCTGCGGGGGAGATCCTGACGTCCGGCGTGATCGTGTACGGTGGCACCTGGACGAACATCAGCGACCTCCGGACCAACAACGCGGAGGGGGTCGAATTCCTCGGCGGATCGAACGAGTCCTTGCGGGATGCTGACATCACGAACGGCTCCTTGGGGGCGCTCTTCATCGAGACGGGAGCGGCCACCGTCGAGAATCTCACCGCGAACAACAGCCTCGGACTGTTCATCGAGTACAACCTCGCAAAGGTTTCGATCCGCGGCATCGTGGCGCTGGACGGGGGCGTCGGCGTCGCGGTGTTCCTGGGCTCCGGGGTCCGTATCGAGGACGTCCAGGTCCTTGGGGAACCCGGAGGCGGATCGGAGACCCTCGGCGTGGGCATCGCCGATTCCAACGCGACTACAGTCACGGGGGTCCGGTCGGAGTACGGGGCGGTAGGCGTGAACGTGAGTTCCTCCTCCAACACGACCCTGAGCGACGTCCGGGCTCTCTTCGGCTCCGAAGGTGTCGAGATCTACGACTCGACAGCGTCGGTCGTCTCGCACGTCCTCGCACGCGACGAATCGGTCGGAGTCTCCCTCGACGGCGCGACGGACGCTCTCGTGAACTCCGTCTATGCCGGCGACCGCTCCATCGCAATCCTCGCCGATGACTCGCAGCGCGTCACCTTACAGAACGTGGTTGCGAACAACCATTCCTACGGGATTTATCTCGTGAGCTCGACCGACGTGACGATCCGCGACGTGCGGGCGTATCATCACTCGATCGCCGTCTACGTCGCCTAGGGGGCTTAGGTCGGTCGTCCGATGACGCACTCGTTGAGTCAGCACGGGCGGAAAGTCCGTGCCCTCACGGCGCCCGCGAGGGAGTGAGATGCTCGGCCGGTTTCCCTGCCGATTCTCCTTCGCGGACCTCTTCGAGACGGCGCAGGGTCGACGGATGACCGAACGAGAGTCGGAGCGCTTCCGTTTGCTGAGCCAGCCCGAGAGGAATCGAGCCGTCAAGGAGCTGTGCGCGCTGACGCGAGGAACGTTCGTCTGGGAAGACCGAATCGGGCCGGACGGCCGAATCTACACCGCGTTCGGGGCCCCTCGAAAGTAAGATGGGGCCGCTCGAGCCATCGCTGAGCAAGCACGCCTGGCCCGGGCTTCGCCTGTAGTTCGCGGACCTCGCCACTTGCCGAACGGGACGCCCCCTTCGTAGCACGGATCGAACCGGTGGTCGGCCTGCTGACCTCCCTCCCGAAACGTCCACCCGTACCGGATTCACATCGCCTCTCAGCCCGTGGTCGAGAGGCGAAGTGCCGACACGGTGAGACGACTCACCGGGCTGTGTTCGGAGGAGTTCCCGCACCTCGCCTTCGAGCAGAGCCAACTCCCATCCCGAGGGGTCATGGGCTACCTCCAGCCTATTCAATCCGCGGACGATTGCCCCTCGGCTGCCCCACGCATCAACGAAGCTCCGACCTCGGCACGGAGGAGGCCGTCAGCATGGGTTCTATAACGAAAGTGTTACGGGCCCGCCGGGATTCGAACCCGGGTTTGAGGCTCCGGAGGCCTCCGTGATGTCCAAGCTATACTACGGGCCCGCTCGGGACGTCGTGATGGAGGGACGAGCCCTCTTACGACTTTTGATACCCGGGGGCCCCGCGGTTGGGCTCGGGCCGCGACTCGCTGCACCCGCTCGGGGGACCGGGGCCCTTAAGCCCTCGGAACGCTCCGGCTCCGCGGAGCCATGCCGTATTACGAGTGTCCAGTGTGCGGCGGAGGGTACGTCATCGACCCGGCCCCGGCCCACCCGGTCTGCGACCGCGACGGAGCGGCCCTGAAGCGGGCGAGCGAGGCATCCTACGAGTCGGGCGGCGAGTCCGACGAGATGGGGGCCAAGCCCGCGAAGCGCGAGACCAAGCGCAAGTCCCGGGCCCGCTAGGGCGACGGACCCGCGAACGCCGATGCCCGGCCCTCCGACGAACGGGGTCGACGAAGAGCTCCCGGATCTCGTCCTGCCGGTCGAGGCCCGAGACCACTGCCGTGGGCGTCCCGGAGCGCGATACTCGCTGGTCGAGTACGGGGACTATGAGTCCCGCCGCTGCGACGATGTCCGCACGATCGTGGGGGAGCTCGAGCGCGAGCTGGGGGACGATCTCTGCTTCGCCTTCCGGAACTTCCCCCAGTCCGAGACCCACCCGCACGCGTTGCGGGCCGCGGAGGCCGCCGAAGGCGCGGATCTTCAGGCGAAGTTCTGGCTCATGCACGAGCGGCTCTTCGAGCATCAGGACGAGCTCTCCGACGAGCTGTACCGTCGGCTCGCCCGGGAGCTCCCGCTCGAGATGGACACGTTCGAGCGCGATCTCGCCTCGGGTGCGCCGGCCCGTCGGATCGCCGAAGACCTCGAGTCCGGGCGCGAGGCCGGGGTCGCCGAGGCGCCGACGTTCTTCGTCAACGGTCGGATGCACGTCGGGTCGTACGAGTTCCTCCCGTTGCTCGACGCACTGCGCCGGACCCCCTAGCGAGCGCTCGGCGCGCGCGGGCGTTATCCGCGCCGGGCGGCTGGGGCCGCCATGGCGAGCGCGACCCATTCACCACCGATGGAAGCCCGCGCGGAGCAGGTCGAGCGGTTCGAGTTCACCGTCCAGTTCCCGGGGACGTCGTTCCCAGCGATCCGCGTGGACGAGCCGGCGCCCGTGGGGACCGACCGCGGTCCCAACCCGGTCCGGATGCTCGCGGCGAGCGTCGGCCACTGCATGAGCTCGACCCTCTACAATTGCCTCGAGCGGTCCCGTGTGGCGGCCGCGCCGATCTCGACCACCGTACGGGTGGCGGTCGGTCGGAACCCGCGGGGTCGTTGGCGGGTCCTCCAGCTCGATCTCGCGATCCAGACCGACGCGCTCCGCGAGGAGGACCGGGAGCGGTTCCGGCACTGCCTCGAAACGTTCGAGGACTTCTGCACCGTCTCGGGGGCCGTACGGGAAGGCATCCCGATCACGACCGTCGTACGGCCCGGCGGTCCCGGGACCTCGGACGGGAGCGTCGGATGAGCGCGGGGACTCCGAGTCGCGCACCGGGGAGATCCCGGATCGTGATGGCGCGATCCGACGCGACCGAGATCGACGGGGTGCAGGGGCACGTCCTTGTGCCCACCCCCGATCAGGGGGCTTGGCCACCGTTCGTGCGATTCGCGGAGTCCGAGGGCGCGGCGGGGCTCGAGCCTGCGGAACCCCATCCCCACCGGGCCGAGGAGGTCCTGGCGTACGTCGTGGACGGCCGGTTGGTGAACGTGGACCCCTCGGGCCGGTCGACCGAGCTGAAGGGCGGATCCGGTTTGCTCCTCACGGCGTCGCCGGAAGCCCGCCACGACGTCGGTCCGGCGACCGGTGCGCGGGCGCGATGGATCTCGGTGGTCGCGCACCTGCCCGAACAAGGCCGACCCGAGGCGCCCAGTTACCACCCGATCGACGCCCCCCCGGCCCGCCCGATCGGCACCGGGGTCGAACGCCGTGATCTCGTCGGCCCCCACGGCCCGGCCCGCTCCGCGGGCGGACTTGAGGTCGCGGAGTACCTCCTCGCTCCCCACAGTGCGGTCGAGATCCCGCTCGACGTGGATCGGCGATCGATCGCGTACGTGTTCGAGGGCACGGGCCGCATCCAGGACCGCGAGGTGCCGTCCCACAGCGCGGCCCTCTCCGAGCGCGTCGAGCGGCTGATGGTCGAGGGACCGAGCGGGCTCCGCCTGTTCCTCGCAAGCCTCCCGATCCCATCGTACGCAGCGGACTAGGCCCGGGGCGATCGGTCCGGACTCGGCCCGTCGCCGCCCGCGAGGCGGAACGCTTATCGAGCGCGCGACGCCCTGCGCCCGGAAGAGGGTCCCGTGCAGAACGTTCTGAAGGCCCGGCTCGCCGCCTCGGGCGCCCCGTCGTTCGGCACGTGGATCGCCTCGTCCTCGGTCATCGGACTGGATGCGCTCCAGGGCGCCGGGTTCGATTGGTTCATGATCGACACCGAGCACGCGCCGGTGAACCCGGAGACGCTGGCGGCGATGATCGCGGTCCTGGGCGAGCGGGGGCCGACGCCGCTGGTCCGCGTCGGGAACATCGATCAATACCTGATCAAACAGGCGCTGGATGCCGGGGCCCACGGGATCCTCGTCCCGCTCGTCAACACGGAGGCCCAGGCCCGGGCCGTCGTCGCCTATGCGAAGTACCCGCCGCTCGGCGTCCGGGGGGCGGCGGCGGCCGCCGCCTCGCGCTACGGCCGGGAACTCGCGACGTACCTGCGCTCGGCGAACGCGGAGACGTTCGTGGGCGTCCAGATCGAGACGAAGGAGGCGCTCGAGAACCTCGATGCGATCGCGAGCGTGCCGGGCGTCGACTTGCTGTTCGTCGGACCGACCGACCTCACGCTCAGTCTCGGGCTGCTCGACGATCGCAAGAATCCCCGGGTCCGCGAAGCGATGCAGCGGGTCGTCGCGTCGTCGAGCGCGCACGGGAAGGTGCCCGGGACCCTCGTCATCGATCTCGAGGAGAAGCGCCGGGCCGTCGAGCTCGGCTTCCGGTTCATCTCGCTCGCATCGGACGTCCGGTTGCTCCTCGAGGGCGCCCGGACGTACCTCGCCGACGGCGCGCCGGCGCGAACGACCGCGTGAGGCGGGCGCGGAAGCGCGCGTGGACGACGTTCGGGAGCAGGGGGTAGTCCCGGCTCTCGAGTCGCGTCGCTCCGCTCGGCAACGGAGTCTCGACGAGCGTGCCGCGGATCATGCGGTCGCTGAGCGGATCGCCCTTGCGATGCGGGGCGAGGTGCAGGTGCAGATGGGGGATCCCGTCGCCGAAGACGTACACGTAGACGACCTCGGCCCGCGCCGCCCGCCGGAGCGCGCGCGTCGTCCGCGCGAGCGCGGCGCCCAGGGTGCGCGCCTCCGCGCCGTCGAGGTCGGTCAGGTGCGGCACGTGCCGCTTCGGTTCGAGGTAGGAGAAACCGAGGAGCGGACCCTCGAACGCCGTCGTCAGCCGCCAGAGCCGGTCCGCCCACACCTCGACCCGTCCGAGCTCGGGGTCGCCCCGTGATCCGCGACAGAGCACGCAACCGGGCACGGGCGCGACGGAGCGGTCCGCCCGACGGGAGGTCGTGGGCGCTGCCCGCGGCCGAGGCCGCCGGCTCACGACCGTCGCGGCCGCGCGCGCTGCGACGCGCGGTAATCGCGCTCGAGCGCGCGGCCGTACCGCGTCCACATCGTGTTGAGCTCGCGCTCGAGCTCGGCCTTCGGTGGATTCGATGCGCCGATCGCGGTCGGCCGGCGCCGGCCCCGGGCCCGCAGCTCGGTGCTTCCGTCGGACAGTTCGCGGAGCGTGTAATCGAGGGTCCAACTCCGGTGACTGCCGGTGATCTCGGCGTGCCAACCGTTCGGCGGATGCTTGGTCACGACGATGTGGCTCCAGTTCCAGCCGGTCGGCGCTTCTTCGAGGTCCTCGTAGACGACCTCGCGTGCGGAGCGCGCCGCGATCCGGCGGATCCCTCCGCTGCCCTCGATCTTCGGGTCTTCGGGCGAGTAGTCGAGACACCATCGGTAGACGAAGCCGAGCGGCGCGCGGAACCGTCCGCCGAACTCGTAACGAGCGACGCGGAGGCCCCGGGACCGGACCGACCGCCGGGCGCCGCGCGGCATCTCGACCTACGCCGCCGCGGGGGCGGGCTTGCCGCCCTTCGCCTTGGTGGGCGGCGCCTTCGACTCGGAGTAGCCGCAGTGGCCGCACGAACGGCGATCGGCGTGCTCGGCGAGGAACGTTCCGGGACCGCACTTCGGGCAGGACTTGTGCGTCCGGCTCAGCGCGTCCCCCTTGACCTCGTAGAGTCCGACCCGAGCTTTCGCCACGGAGCTCACTCCTTCTTCTCGGGAGCGGGGGCGGCGGCCTTCGCCGCCTCGGCCGGCGGCGCAGGAGCCGCGGGCGGCGCCTCGGCAGCCGACGGGGCTGGGCCCTTGGGCGCCTTCTCCTTGAGCCCGTTCCGCACGAGGATGTGCTCGCGCTCGGTCACCTTCGCCGCGTCCGCGCTATCGTAGACCATCGCGTCGCCCCGCGTGACCGCGGTTCCGTAGCGAGCGCGCATGCGTTCGATGATCACCCGGTCCTTCGGGGCCTTCACGAGCTTCGCGAGCTCGGTGCGCACCGCGTCGCGGCTCGGGGTCGCGGCCGTCGCGTGGGCGACCTCGAAGCGGTACTCGTGCCGCTTCAGGAGGGGATTCGCGTGATCCTCGAGGATGCTAATCTCCACGTGCGATTCTCCGGGGCTCCATCTGGCCGATCAAGTGGCGGACGTGTTCCTTCGAGATCGCGTCGACGCGGACGAAGGAGGCCCCCTCACCCGGGATACCGTATATAACGGTGGCCCCGGCGGGGAGCGACTCGACGAGCGCGAGCGAGCCGAGGTCCTCTTCCCCGTCGACCTCGACGAGCCCGCCGCCGGACCGGACGAGCTCCTTCACGGCAACGCGCAGGGCCTCGGTGAGGAGACCGGCCGGATTGCGCACCCGGACCCGCCGGCGACGCGCGAGCGGCTCGAACGCGCCGGAGGGCACCGGCTCGCTGCGCCGGGTCTTGTAATCGACGATCCCGACGAGCGGGAGATGCTCGAGCTCGATCGCGCGCCGGGTGACCTGATCCCCGCACGTCGCGAACAGTCCGAGCGCGCGGAGCCGACGGTCGGCCTCGGCCCCCGCGTAGACCGGCCCGTAGCGTTCCGCGAGGGTCGGTCGCAGCGACTCCGGGACCGCCCAAGCGCGGCCGTCACTTGACGCGGAGCGCGTACCGGCCCGCGGCATGGATCCCCATCGTCCGCGCGATCTCCGACTTCTCCGGGTCGATGACGACGAGGTAGCCCTGCCACTCTCGGGAAACTTCCCCGCCGCAGCGGGGACACTTCGCCTGGTCGGTGATCGTGTTGCAGTTCTTGCACGCCTTGAGGTTGATCATCGGGCTACTCCGCGGCCGTCGCTCCCTTCGCGGCGGCCTTCGCCGGGGCCTTCTTCGCCGCCGGGGCCGCCCGGCGTCCGCCCTTCTCCTCGGTCTTCTTGTGGGCTTCCTGGATCCACTCGAGCCGGCCGAGCGCGGGCTGGCGCATCGTGAGCCCGATGCGGCTGTCCCGGGGGGAGATCTCGGAGAGGGACAACGAGACGACCCGGGCGCGGACCTTGTAGCCGACCTTGAGGTCCTTCTTCGACTCGATGCCGACGAGGCGCTGGTTGTGCTCGTCGATGTTCACCCGGTCGTCCATGATCTGGGAGACATGGAGCAGGCCGTCGAGCGGTCCGAATCGAACGAACGCACCGAACTTGCGGATCTCCACGACGGATCCCTCGACCACCTCCTGGATCTCGGGTCGGAACAGGAGCGCCTGGTACTCGACCTCCTGGTAGACGCCACCGTCCCCGTGGATGATGTGACCCTCGCCGATCGGCTTTACATCCCGGATCGTGACGGCGAGGCTCTGACCGTCGACGAGCTTTCCCTCGAACTGTTGCTGGGCGAGCTCGGTCAGGACGCTCTCGAGCTCGGGCCCGAGACGCTCCGGCGGGATCCGGACGACGTCCCGTCGGTGATCCAGATAGTACATGCGGGCCGCGCGAGCGGGGGGGTCTATAAGATACTTGGGGTGCGCGCCCCCGGACGGACTGCCGGAGACCCGGCCGGATCGCTCCCGCACGGGCCGGTCGCGGCTAGAACGCGAAGGCCACCGCGATGATCGCCGTGGAGATCACGCCGACGAACGTGACCCAATAGATCCAGCGGTGGCGCTTCGCCATGACCAGATCCTCCCCCATGATCCGGGGGTTGCTCCCGATCACCCCGAGCATCGCCATCGGGCCGATGAGGATGAAGACGAAGAACACGAGCAGATAGATGACGACGTTGATGAGCGCCGAGGCGGGAATCAGCAGGGCCGCGAGAACCCCGGGGAGACTTTCGACGACATAGATCATCCAAACCGAGCGGGGGTCCATCCCCAGCGACTCCCCAATCCCCCAGGCGCTCGCCATCGAGATCACGATGAGCGCGATGAAGGCGGCCGCCACCAGGCCGATGCAGAACACGTAGGGGGAGGCCGTCCCCGCTACGGGGGTGAGCACCCGCCCTAGCTGCTGGGCGCTCGCGAATACGCTCAGGCTCTGGGCGGCGTGGACTCGAATGAACGCCATCGCGACCACGACCATCAGCACCTCGGTCACGATCGCTCCCGCGAGCGTCTCGATGCGCATCATCTTCACCGCGCGCGATCGGGAGACCTCGAATCCCGACGCCCGGAGCTCGGCAGATTTGATGCCGGTCGCGGAGGCTTGGAAGAAGATCATGAACGGCATGATGACCGCCCCCACGGAAGCGGCGACCATCACGAGGAACGCCGGATCGCTCTGGAACAGGAACGGATTCGTTCTGGGGGCGGACCAGGGCTGGACCCCGCTGAGGATGAGCGTCCCGACGAGGGCCGCGATGAGGGCGCCCGAGACGACCAGGAGGGGGAGCTCCGCCTGAGTGTACTTGCGTTTGGTCACGATCAGGATGTGGACCACGTAGACGACGGGAATCGTGTACCAGAGATTGACGCCGGCGATCTCGAGGCCGACCGCGATCCCGATGTATTCGATCGCGTACGTGACCACGTCGGTCACGGCCATCGGCAGGGTCATCACGAGGGACCAGCGCGCGCTGTAGTGGTCCCGGATCACGCTGCCGAGACCCCGGCCCGTGGCGATGCTGATCCGGCCCGCGAGCTCCTGGACGATGTAGAGCGGGACGATGAGGAGGAGGAACAGCCAGATCAGGCCGTAACCGTACTGCGCGCCGGTCTGGGCCGCCTCGATCACGCAGGCTGCGTCCATATCGGCCATCATGACGAGCCACGCCGGGCCGAAGTGACGCGCGAAATCACTGCGGAAGAGCTGACCGAAGCGGAACGCCGGCCCGACCCGGGTCGGCCGGAGGCCGGGGGTCTCGACCGTGGATTCTGCCATAAGATTCCGTGCCGCCCGGTCTCAGTTCAACCTCGGCGGGCGGCGCGGGCCACTTCGGATGGAGAAGGGGTAACCCGGAAGGCCGCCGGATCTGGGACGCGTCCTCCCGCGCGTGCTGGCCATCTCGGAGGGGTCCAGTTTAGGGTGAGTACTTAATCGTCGTGTGTGTGAAGCCGCTACAGTGGCGTTCACATCGTGAATATACGCACGCTCGGAACGGTTCACGCGCGCGCGATGGGGGCACCGGTGCGCGGCCGGCGGGACCGGTCGGCGATCGGGGCGCGCTTACGCGAGGCCCAGCGCGTGGTCCGTGATCCCGATCGAAGTGGAGGCATCCGGCGCGAGATTGAACATCGCGCGGACGGCGTCCACGTTCTCCGGGACCACGATCGACTCCTGATGGATCGCTTGGAAGAAGTAGAGGTCCCGGCCGTCCAGCCGGAGCCCCTCGTCCCAGAGCACGTTCTCCATCATGTCGTTGAACCCGAGGCCCCGGTCGCGGGCGTACTCCATCACCTCTGGGGTGCCGTTCACGTGCTCCCACGGCGCGAAGACGTGGAACCGGGGCGTCGACCGGAATCGTGCGAGGACGTCCGCCGCCCCGCTCGGCGCGCGCGCGAGCCGAACGTGGTTGACGTGGACGTGCATCAGGGTCGTCGGAACGACGACGGCGGTCGTGGCGATCGAGAGATCGGGGAAGATCGTCTGTACGTCGGGTCCGTGGTGCGACGGCAGCTGGAAGGAGGGGACGATCCCGTTGATCGGCCCCTTCTTCGACTCCGCAGGGTCCGCGGCCCGGCGAACGAGCGTCGCCTCCCACGCGTCGACCCCCCACCCCGCCCGGAGCACGGCGACGGCCCGCGCGAGCCCGGTGGT
>JASHUJ010000206.1 GCA_030040035.1 Thermoplasmata archaeon | reverse complement strand
CGCCGTCGCGCTGCCGGTCGTCCTCATCAGCGTGGGCGGCGGCGTGTCGGCCCACGAACTCGCGGAGCTCGAGAACGCCGGCTACCAGATCGTCGTGAGCGCCGGGGGGTCGCACGGGATCTCGGGCGCCCACGCCCTCGCGCAGCGGATCGCCGCGCTGCCGTCGGTGAGCGTGGCCTCGCCGATCCTGAGCGTGGCGATCGACGCGTTCAATTCGACCCTTCCCACCGCACCGGTTTCGCCGGTCCTGGCCGAGGGCGTGATCCCCGACCAGTTCACGCCGACGCTCGGTCCGTCCGAAGCCGGATTGTTCCCGGATCCGCTGCCGCTCGGGGACCCGAGCTACCTCGTCCACTTCGACAACGGCACGTATGCCGGCGCGGCGACGTACGACGTGCTCGTCTCGACCCCGCTCGCGTCCGCCAAGGGGCTGCACGTCGGCCAGCAGATCGTGCTCTCCCCGACCACCAATCGTACTCAGGGGGTCGCGTACAACGTGACCGCCACGTTCGGGGTCCCCCCGTCGCTCCTCGGCCCGACCGGAGCCTTCGCGGTGGTGCTGCCGCTCTCGGATCTCCAGGTGATGACGGGCTACGGTCCGAAGTCGACCGCCTCGGTGTTCGATGCGGCGGACACGATCGAGGTCGCGGTCTCGGGATCGGTCGCGACCGATCCGAGCGCGCTCTCGCAGGTCCGGAACGAGGTCCAGGCCTTGGTGCCGCTCTATGGCGTGACCTCGCTCCTCCAAGAAGCCCAGCAGCTCGAATCGGCGAGCGGGGTCCTGACCGGGTTCTACCTCGCGCTCTCCTCGGTCGGCCTCTCGGTCGGACTGATCTTCCTCGCGCTGGTCCTCCTGCGTCGCGTCGAGACGGACCGCCGATCGATCGCGATCCGGCGCGCCCTCGGCCTCCCGGGGCGGACGATCGCAGGCGGCCTGGTCGCGGAAGGCGCGCTCATCGCCGGGGTCGGGGCCGTCGCCGGCACGGTCGCGGGCTACGTGGTCGTCGCCTCGCTCGCCCGGTGGGCGACCTCGACGGTACAGGAAGCCGCGTCGCTCGCCGTGTTCGATCCGATCACGCTGGCCGCGCTCGGCGCCGGGGTCGTGGGCCTCTCGGTGCTCGCGGGCTCGGTCGCCATCCGCGCCGCGCTCCGGGTCGAGATCACGGAGGCGCTCCGGTGAGCGAAACTCTCGGCGTACCCGCGATCGAGATCGCGCAGGTCGCTCGGACGTATGGGGCCGGAACGGCGGACGAGATCCACGCCCTCCGCGGCATCGATCTGCGGATCGCGCCCGGTGAGTTCCTGTCGGTCGAAGGCCCGAGCGGGTGCGGCAAGACCACGCTCTTGAACCTGCTCGGCCTCCTCGATTCGCCCACCACCGGCGAGGTCCGGTGGGACGGGCGACCCGTCGGGTCGCGGTCCGATCGAGAACGCTCTCGGCTCCGACTGACGGGGGTCGGGTTCATCTTTCAACGATTCTACCTCCTTCCGACCTTGACCGCCCGGGAGAACGTCGAGCTTCCGATGCGCCCGCTCCGCCTGTCCCGCGCGGAGCGGACCCGCCGGGCCTCGGGCCTGCTCGCCGAGGTCGGGCTCGCCGGTCGGGAGCGGGCCTTTCCGCACCAGCTGTCGGGGGGCGAGGAACAGCGGGTCGCGGTGGCGCGGGCGCTCGCGAATCGGCCGGGTCTGCTCCTCGCCGACGAACCGACCGGCGAGCTCGATTCCACGAACTCACGGGCGATCCTCGACCTCTTGGTCCGGGTGCGGGCCGACCGGGCCGCGACCCTGCTCCTCGTCACCCACAACCCCGAGGTCGCCGCGCGCGCCGCCCGCCACCTGACGATGCGGGACGGCACCATCGTCCGCGACACGGGAGGGGCCTAACGATGGCGCGGATCGCGATCCTCCTCAACGACCGGTGCCATCCGAAGGAGTGCCAGTGGGAGTGCCAGGCGTACTGTCCACCGGTCCGCATGGGCCAGGAGTGCATCGTCGAGGGGCCGCTCGGGAAACCGATCATCTCCGAGACCCTGTGCATCGGATGCGGGATCTGCGTTCACAAATGCCCGTTCGACGCGATCAAAATCCTCAACACGCCCGAGGCCGACGCGTTGGAGATCGTCCACCGCTACGGCTACAATGGATTCCGATTGTACCGCCTCCCGGTGCCGCCCCCCGCCGGGGTCACTGGCGTCCTCGGCCCGAACGGAACGGGGAAATCGACCGCGCTCCGGGTGCTCGCGGGGCAGATCGTACCGAACCTCGGGGACTACGAGGGAGCCGCCGGCTGGCCGAAGGTGCTCGATCACTATCGCGGCACCGCCCTCCACGCCCACTTCGAGCGGATCGCCAAGGGCGAGCTTCGGACCGCCGTCAAGCCCCAGTACGTCGACCGACTTACCGAGGAACCCGGGAGCGTCAGCGAGTACGTGGGCGCCGGCGGCGGCGACGCCCGGCGCGCGCTCGAGGACCTCGGGCTCGCCCCGCGGGCCGATCGGCGATTGGGCGAGCTCTCGGGCGGGGAGCTCCAGCTGGCCGCGATCGCTCGCACGATCGCGACCGATGCCGATCTCTACTTGATCGACGAGCCGTCGAGCTATCTCGACATCGTCCACCGGCTCCGGGTCGCCCGCCTCCTCCGACGCCTGGGCGCGTCGAAGAGCGTGATCGTGGTCGAGCACGACCTGGCCCTGCTGGACTACATCGCAGACCAGGCCCACCTGATCTACGGCGAGGCCGCCGCATTCGGGGTCATCAGCCACCCGATCCCGATGCGTTCGGCGATCAACACGTACCTCACGGGATACCTGAAGGACGAGAACGTTCGGTTCCGGACCGAGCCGGTGCGGTTCGTCGCCCATCCCCCCAAACCCCCGGCCCGCCAGAACGCGCTCGTCGAGTTCCCGGAACTCGAGAAGGAGTTCCCTTCGTTCACCCTCACGGTCGGTGCGGGATCGGTCGCCAAGGGAGAAACGGTCGGCATCGTGGGACCGAACGCGACCGGGAAGACGACCTTCGTCCGGATGCTCGCGGGGGTCGAGCCGCCGACCCGGGGCGCGCCGCCGTCGGGAGTCTCGGTCAGCTACAAGCCGCAGTATCTCAAGGCGACGCAGTCCGCGAGCCTGCGCGAACGCTCCCAAGCGCTCGCCACGGACCCGGCGTTCGATCTCAAGCTGTTCGAGCGCGAGCTCGTTCCCGGGCTCCACCTCGACGAGATCCTCGATGTGGCACTCCCCGACCTTTCCGGTGGAGAACTCCAGCGGTCCGCCGTGGCCCTCGCGCTCGCCCGCCCGGCCACTCTCTATCTGCTCGACGAGCCGTCCGCGTACCTGGACGCCGACGAGCGGATGTCGATGGCGCGGCTGATCCGCCGGCAGGTCGAGCGTCAGGCCGTGAGCGCGCTCGTGGCCGACCACGACGTCTACTTCCTGGACCTCGCCTGTGACGCGCTGATGGTGTTCCGGCCGGAATCCGCCGACTATGCGCGGGGCCGCGGCGACGGACCCTTCCCGATGCGGGAGGGGATGAACCGCCTTCTGCGCACGGTCGACATCACGTTCCGTCGCGACGCGGAGACCTTGCGCCCCCGGATCAATCGCGAAGGGTCGGTCCTCGACCGGGAGCAACGCGCGAAGGGCGAGTACTACTACGAGGCCGTCTCCTGACGAGAGAAAACGGTCGCTCCCGAGCTCGCCTCGGGTCGGCGTGCCGAAACTGCGTCCGTGCGCGTGGTGCCCAGGACGGTACTCGCTCGTCCCGCGCGGCCGCGTCTCGCCCGGTTCGGGTTCCCCCGTGCGTTCGAAGGGGAGTGAGCGGGAAATAACGTCGCACTCTGCCCGGGTCGGTGACGAGCAAGAAGCGACAGCAGCAGAAGCATCAGCATCAAGCGACGCGGGCCACCAGCGTTCACTCGAGCCGAGATCCGCGGCGCCGCAAGCGCCCCCTCTCCGTGGCATCGAAGCGATAGATTCGACCGAGGCTTGACCGGGGTCAGTTCCCATCGGTCAGCGTCGGCTCCCGGGAGCATCGCGCGAGGAGCGAGCGCTCTCCCGAGGCCGCTTCCCGCGATCTTACCCCGGGCGATCGGTTCTCAACTATCGTCGAGCGATCGTCTGGGTTCGTCGCACCCGAGCGTTCGGGAGGAGATGCGATCCAGCCTCGCGGACCGGGGGCCGAGGGGACCCCGCCCACGACACGCCGTCCGTACGTCACGGTTAACAACCCCCGCGCCTAGCCCGCGTGCGCATCCGTCCGTGTCGAATAACCGATCCTCATGCCGGCCCTCGCGCGAGCGTTCCGAACACGCCGCCTCGTTCTGACGGCCATCGTCATCGCATCGACCGCACTCGGACTCTGGTCGCTCGGCCCCGCGTCGGGCCCGCTGCACCCCGCCGATCTCACGGGAAATGATCTCGGATCCTTCGACGAGGGCGCCGCGTCGGCGACAGGCGGGCACGTCTGTGCTCAAGGGAAGCACAGCCTCACGGTGGGACCGTCGACGAAGGACCTTTCGGTCGTGCTCCTGGCCGACTACGACGTGCTCGGGGCCCTCGGTGGCGGCACGATCCGGCTGGACGCCGGGACGTACACCCTGACGTCGACGCTGGTCTTCCGGGGATTCGGAAACATTTCGATCGAAGGGGCCGGGGTGGGGCGCACCATCGTCTCCATGCCGAAGGACCCGGTGGGACACTTTCTCTCGACGACCGGCGAGAAGCTCGGGCGCTGGAACTACACCAAGGGTCACGTGGTGGGCGGGGGCGTCGCCGATATGATCCGCCTCGACGGCCCGGCGCCGATCGACAACTTCGAGATGT
>JASHUJ010000025.1 GCA_030040035.1 Thermoplasmata archaeon | reverse complement strand
ACGACGATCGGCGACCCCAACTTCGCCGCCCTCGAGGACCGGATGCTGCTGCGCTTCCACCCGATGACCCGCGCCCGCTTCCGCGCGGTCGAGGCGAGCGCCGAGCGCCTCGAGCTCGGCGAGCTCGACTTCGCCCTCGCGGAGTCGATCCGCGACCACCTGACGCTCGTCTACGCGATCGAGACCGGCCACCCGCTCGTGGCCGCGCGCTACCGACCGCGGCCGGTCCGACTCGAGCGACGGCTCTACGACCGTCTGCGCGAAGTCTCTGAGCGCGCGCTCAAGACGACCAACTTTCCGAAGTTCTCCCCGCGGCTCAAGTTGCGGGCGGTTCGCCTGGCCGCCGCCGCGACGCTGCTGCGCTATTTCGAGTCGCCGGGCACCCCGGCGCTCGCTCTCACGGAGCTGGAGATCGATCTCGCCTGCCGTTTCTACGAGGAGGAGATCCGTGCCCGCGAAGGACGACACGGCCGAGCCGCGAGCTAGGGCCGGCACCGGACCGCGGTACCGCCGACCCCCGGCCGAACTCGTGCAGCGGGCGGCTCGGCGGGTGGTCCGGGGCGGCAAGGCGTCCTTCCCATCCCAGGCCGCCTTCCGCGACGCCCTCATCGCCCAGATGCGGCGGGACGAGCCGCTGGCCACGATCGGGGGCAGCCGACTGCGTCGGCTCCTGATCGGCGTGCCGGGCGTGCGGATCCAGGTGCACTACACCGAGCGGCACGACCTGCGCGCCCTCGCGCGGTGCCCGGTGTGCGGGGCGGAGCTCCAGCCGATCCACAACCGGACGCTCACCGGGGGTACGGTCACGATCGGCCAGAAGTGCCGCCGGTGCGAGTACTGGACCCACTCCGCCCGACGGGTGCCGGTCCGGTACACCTTCTCCCAGGCCGGCATCGACGGTCGTTCGTTCCGCCGACCTTCCGGTGCGTAGATCCCGGAAGCGAGTTCAGGATCCGAACTCGATCCGGACGAGGTGGTTCCCCGTCAGGTCGACCGATCCGTGTCTCGGATGCGGCGTGAGCCCGGCCGCCGGCGCGACCGAGTACGCGTACTCGCCCGTCGGCGCGTAGACGACCTGGATCGGCCGGGTCGCCGTGTGGACCTTCCCGTCGACCGTCACGGACCAAGGGGTGCCGGACGGCAAGCCGGACGCCTCGAAGACGATCGCATAGAACCCCGATCCCGGCAGGGGAACCGGATGCCGGTCGCCGCCCCCCACGATCAGTCCCTCGTCGGTGTAGGGCAGCGAACCGTTCCAGGTCGACCAGACGTTCCCGCCCTGGAACGGTGCGCCCACGATGCTCCCGGTCAGCGCGAAACCGTTCGCCATCCGGACGTAGTTCGCCGGTTCGAGCGCGATGTTCCACGAATTGGTGTACTGGGCGGCGACGGACGCGTAGTCCTGGTAGCCGAGGTCGTTGTCGAAGACGTAGGAGAGCAGCGGGTTCTGCGGGGGACTGTACGCGCCGATCGGGGTCGCGAAGAGATTGTCGTAGATCGTGTTGCCCGAGCTGAACACGCCGAGGCCCCCGACCGCCGGCGGTCCGGTGTAGGTTGTGTTGAACGCGAGGACGACGTAGAGCGACGAATTGAATTTCGCGTTCTGGTCGAGCGCGTTCCCTCGGAACGTGTTGCCAAAGACGGTATTGTCCTCCCGCGAGGAGTTGCCGAACGGATCGACGATCGCCATCGCGCTGCCCATCGACGAGAAGGCGTTGTGCGCGACGAGGACGTGCGAGTCGTTCGAGAGGAAGAGCGAGGCCATCAGGAACCCGGTCAGGAACGCGGGGAACCAGCCGCTGATCTCGTGCGCTCCGACGATCGAGATGTTCGAGGAGTCGTAGATCTCCATCGGGAGATAGTTCCAGGGCGGCACGACGAGACCCCAGTTGTACGCGAGGCCCGCGATCTCGCTCGCGGTATAGCGGATGTACAGGTCGGGAGGATCCTGGATCACGACGTGGGCGGTCACACCGCTCAGGAGCAAGCCGGGATAGAGCGGCTCGGTGAACAGGTCGAAGACCCCGAAGAGCGAGCTGATCGGTTGGGATTGGGCGTAGCTGATCACGTACGGGTCGGCGAGGCTGCCGTCCCCGGACTGGGCGATGGCGGCGACCTGGGCATTCCCGAAGGCGATGACCGGAACGTAGAGCCCGAGGGCCGGGTCCGTCGCCAGATCGATCGAGTTCGACGACCGCGCCAGCAAGTCCGCGTACTGCGGCGCGTAATCGTTCGCGAGTCCGAGCAGCGCGTAGGTCTCGCCCGGACCGGTCGGCAACCAGAACCGCATCGCGGGACCCGTGGCCAGCGCCCAGGCGGCGGAGGCGTTCTGGAAGCCGTCGTTCGCCGTGCCGGATTGCGGCGAGACCCAGATGAGCGTCGACGCAGGCGAGGCGCGGACCGCGAACGGCGCATCGTGGATGTCCGAGGCGGTGGCGTTCCAGAGTCCGTAGATGAACTCGGGTCCGCTCGTGAGGTAGGCGATCCCCTCGGCGGCGCTCGCGGCGGTGAAGTGCGCGTCGACCCCCTCGACGCTCTCGCCGGTGTCCTCGGTCGTTGTGAACGCCGCCGGAACCGCGGCATAGTCCCCCGTCGCCGAGTCGAGATACAACAGCTGGGCGGTCGCGTTCAGCGAGCGCGCAACGGCACTGAACCCATCGCTCGGCCCGCAGATCGCGATCTCGGCGTCGTTCGGGAGCCCGATCCCGGAGGGTTGCGAGCCGCTGATGAGGAACGAGGCCGGCGGGGCGCGGTAGCTCTTCGGCTTGCCGGCCGTCGAGTTGAAGATGATCCAATCGAAGGACCCCCGGTTGATCGAGGTTCCGAAGTTCTGAGATCCGAGCGTGATGTTGTACTTCGAGGAAAGGGTATAGTTGAAGAAGAGCGCGTTGCGACCATCGATGTTCGTCGCGTTCAGGTAGAGCCGGATCGTGAACGGCATGCGGACGGTGAACGCCGGGGGCTTGAGCGGGACCTGATGGACGTAGACTCCACCGAAGAGGTACCCCCCGGGTGAGTTCTCGTAGATGTCGTTCTGGTAGAGCGCGACCGGCGGCCCGGTGAAGTTCCAGCCGTCCGTGAGCAGTTGGAGCTGGTCGCCGGTGACGGAGTAGAAGATGACGTTCTGGGCCCAGATCTGATAGACCGACTTTCCGAACAGCGTGACGTTGTTGAGGACGGCGTTCTCTTGGACCGTGATCGCGTTCGAGGCGTTGGTCATGACGGGGAGCAGCGACATGTTGTTGATCGTGACGGTCCCATCCAGCGACGTCGTCCGGTAGGAATACGCCTCGAGCGCGCCCGCCGAATTCGAGCGGAAGCCGAGATCATTGACCCCGATCGACGTCGGACCGGGGGAGACCTGATCGCCCGCGATGTTCGCGGGCACCTCAAGGGAACCCTCGCGGACCGTCGAGTACCCGACATTCGGTTCCAGACCGAGCGACGCCGGGAGCCCGGAGGCTCGCTCGAGGTCCCGGGCCCGCTGGGTGAGGGCAGCCGTTACGCTCGGGCTCAGCGCCGAATGCGCGGTCGAGACCCCGGTACTGAGATGGTCGACAGAGCTGGCGAGCGCCGCCGAAGAGCTCTCCCGGGCGTTCGAACCAGTCGCGCCCGACACGGTGGACCCCAAGAGGGCGACCAGGACCGCTCCCACTACCAAGCTTCGCAGAACGGCCTTCACGCCCATCGCTGACCCCCCAGTCCTGGACGCGACGAATAACTCCGCCTCATAAATACCGCGGAGGGCCGGGCCCGAGGGCAGGCCGCTCGAGGTATTGACAGGCCTGGCTGCTCGAGAGGGCGATCTCGAGGTCAGTCTTCCTTCCAGATCGAGCTTCCGGCTTCGGCCGGCGGGACGTACGGGCTGGGGGAGGTTGGGGGACGGCGACGGGCCCGACCGGCGATGTACAGCACGACGAGCGCGGCCGTCGCGCCGATGAGCAGCCCGAAGAAGATCCCGAGCTCGAGATTGTTCGCCGCTCCCGAGTTGGAACTCGAGGTCGAGGAGCTGGATGCGACGGTCAAGGGGAGCGACTCCGAGACCCGGGCCCCGACGGAATCGACGACGGTGGCGTTGATCGTGTACGAACCCGGTACCGCGTACGCGTGTTCCACCGAGGTCCCGTAGGCGATCGACCCGTCGCCGAACGACCAGGTGACGTTGTACGGACCGGTGCCCCCGGTGACCGAGGCGGAGAATGGCACCTCGGACCCCTCCGGCGGGCGGGTGGTGGAACCGGGCGCACCGACCGAAAAGGTCGCGGAGAGCGAGGACGCCACGACGATCGATTGGGTATCGGTTGCTACATTCCCGGAAGCATCCCGATAGTTGACGGTGACCGAGTACGTCCCCGCGGAAGTCCACGAGTGCGACACGGTGAGTCCCCCACCCGTCGTGCCGTCGCCGAACGTCCAGTTGATCGTGCCGGGCGTAGTCCCGCCCGTAACGCTCGCAGCGAAGGCCAACGGCAGGTTAACATCCGTATCGTTCGACGGCGTTACGGAGAAATCGATCGTCGGTAGCGGACGAACCTGGACCGAGATCGACTGGGTCGCGACCGAACCGACCGCGTCCGTGGCCTGGACGCTCAGCAGGAACATGCCGGGTCGCGAATATCGGTGGGTGGCGGTCGAGCCGGTGGACGTCGACCCGTCACCGAAGCTCCAGAGGTAGGAGTACGCTGGTGTTCCCCCGGTTGCGGCCGCTGATACTGAGAGGTTCTGAGCGACGTCGACCGAAGGCGAGTGACCGAGATTAGAGTCGAGTTCGACGGAGAGCCCCGTTGCGATAGAGAGGACGACGCTGGCTTGGGCCGAGAATCCGAACGCGTCCGTAACGGTCCCGGTGATCGTGTAGTTTCCCGAGACCGTCGGGGTGCAGTTCAGGGTTAGCACGTTCGCCGAAGCGCAACCCGACGGCAACCCGGTGTACGCAACCGAGACCGGACCCGTGCCTCCCAGGTAACCGAGTTGGATCTCCGACGTTTGCCCAATATCGATCGGATTGGGCGAGGCGGTGAGGAAACTGACCTCGGGCGACGAGCTGATCACGCTCAGGGTCCCGGATCTGAGGTTGGCGAC
>JASHUJ010000024.1 GCA_030040035.1 Thermoplasmata archaeon | reverse complement strand
GTTGGATCGAGTAAATCAGGCGCTCAGCCACGGCGCCGAGCTCTCTCAACGCGGCGCGAAGCCTCCCGACCCAGAGGCGCCAGACCGGTCGAACGGCCGGGTCACGATAGCTAAACCTGCCCGTGGTTACGATTGACCGCGGTCCGCGAAACTCCTGACTGATGACATCCGAGCTCGACACCGCTGCGACCGGTCGCGCGAGCCCGCCAGCTGGGAGAACGTGGCCGCACGTCGGGCAGCGAGACCGGAAGACCGGGTTCCTGGGTGGGGTACCCCCCCTGTCGTCTAACGACATCGTGCTCGAGACGCGGGAAAGGGCCCCGATACATACGGGCCAAAGTGTCCCCATTCATGGACCAGGATCGGCTGATTCCCGAGGCACCGTCCGTGATTTTGGATCTGATCGGGTTCGACCCCTTGGACGGCTGGACGGAAGCGAGGATAGTGTCGGCCATGTCGGCGGCCTACTCCCTGACCGGTCGAAGGGTCAAGCAAGGGACGATACGACGAAGGGCCCAGCGTTGGCTTCCGCGGCTCGTTGCGCTCGGGGTCCTAATCCGCACGGGGAGGATGTACAGGCTGGCCAGGGGACCGATCCGTCCGCTGCTCTGGGCGGCTGCGCTCAAGTACGCGGCGTTTCAGGTCGGCGAGGGATTGGCGTCCGAGCGGACTACGGCCGCGGGGTCATCCATTGTATCCTTCGTCTGGCTTAACTCGCCCCCGACTCCTCGTGGTCGACGCGTTTCAAGTCGTCGCAAGCCCGCCGTTTCGAGGGCAGTCGCCGCGATCCGGTCGACTGCCGCGTTGGACCGGGTGGATGCGGAGACGGTGCTCCTCGCGGCAATCGAGACTGCCTCCGCGCACCCTGGACTGCTGCTGTTTGCTCGTCCTCGAGGCTTTCGCAAAGACATCCAATAGACACGGCTTCGAGCCGCCCAAGACGCAGACGGGCCGACGCCGTCGAATATATCGGTCGGTCACGCATACGGCCGGCGCTCGGGCCAGAATGTGTGCTACCACTGCTATCCTCTGAGCCAGGTCCCGTGCTACTGCGCCTGTATCAGCAGATTGCCCCCAGGGACTCCGAGGCCGAGCCTCTGCTTGGCATGCCGACACCGGCTCGATACCTCTACGACCCGACGGCCTCCTCGGCCCCCTCGGTCCCGTGGTTGGCCGGTCTCGCCTACCTTGCGAGTCCATTCAAGGCGACCTGAGCCCGTAGACAGGTGAGACGGGAACCCCTGTTAGACTGGCTGAAGACCGACCGCTCTTCATAGGGGCGCGCGAGGATTCGCCGCCGGGTCAAGACTTCTTCACGGTCTCGGGCACGTAACGGTATGGTTCGTCGACCACCACTAACACGGGTCCGATAGCACGTAGGTTCGAGCCGTAGCTGGGGAAGGCGAGGGACCGTCCCTTGCCCACTCGTTCGGTCTTCTTTGCCCCGATCGTGACGCTCGAGAACCGGGCCCTCGCGAGGAGCTCTACTCCCTCCTGGGCGCACCAAGTCTCGTTGTACGCCTTCAGGGTGTGCCGCTTCTGTTCAAAGACGTGCTTCGAGCCGACCCATACCTCGTGCCAGACCGGCACCCAGGAAGGGACATTGTCGGGCACCTCCGGCTTGTGGTCAGGGTGCTCGCCCACGCCCGGGTCCTACGCCGCAGCGACGATCCGGCCCTGTCGAATCAGAAGGTCGAAGGCGCGGACAACGAGCAGGAGGTCAAGATCGTGCTCTTCCGCGAACTCTCCCGCACGCAGCGTGTCGCGGCCCTTGATCTCGACCAAGACATCACCTGCAGTTCGCTCGATCTCCTCCGGTGTGAACGAAGGCGCACGGGGCCCGACGATTGCGATCGGCGGGGATTCCTCGAACAACGCAACAAGCCGCCGGAGGTCATGCTCGAGATCTGGATCCAAGCCGCTCTGGGTAGGGCGAACCACGACGGACCTGTGTCGGAGTCGCTTCAGCGCTACCGAAGGACTCCCGCACTCGAACGCGTACCGGTGACCCCAGTCCCTTGAAGGGAACGGCTGCCACCGCCGCTGCTTGCCATCGGACCCGAAGGCCGTGATGTCGGGCCTCACTTCTCCTCACCCAAGTAGTCACTGAGAGCCCGAAGAGTCCTCTTGAGGGTTTCCGGTCTGTCGCAATCCACTACGAGAATGTGACGGTCCAGCTGCGCGTGATGGAAATGGCCGATCTGGACGTGCTCGTAGGAGTGTCCGGAGCCCTCCGTGTTCGCCAGCCCCGCCTTCTCCGCATCTTTCTTGTCGATTGGGATCGCGATGCCTATGAACTCGAACCGGGCCTCCGGGATCTCTTTGTTGATCGCACCCACGAACTTGGAATCGAAGAACTGCGAAGCGCTGACGCCGTCGAGCTGGACCTGGGTGGTCTTCGGCTCAAGGGGCAAGGCGGGGGATGATGACCTGCCCGCCTTAAGGGTGACAGGTAGGTTCCCACGAGCAGGAACCCCAGGCGGAAGTCACGGATTTGACCGGTAACTTCGTACACTCCGTTGAAGCGAGCGGTCCCGCCTGAGCGGCGTCTTCGGTCGGGGAGCCCCGGATGGCCGGAGCTTCCCCCGTGACAGGCATGATCGCTGGCGGGCTGCGGACGGAGGTCGTGACCGGCTAATACACCGGCTGCCGAGGCTTCGAGAACACCCGGACCTCCCGAGCTCTCGGGTGCAAGGCACACGGCGCCTCCACCCCGCACTCGGAGCAGACCCATCGCCAGCTCGCGTTGAGAGTGGGGCGCTTGACTGTACCCGACTGCCGGATGCGCTCAAAGCGATGGTGATCCCTGTGCACCCGGGATTTTTCGCGAGGCACGCGTTTAATCACCGCCTGTCGGCCCGTGCCTGCCGGACCTGCGCGACCCACGCTCGGTGCGGACCACAGAGGCCCACGTACCGCGGAGGGCTGTTGGGCTTGCCGAACTCTGCGAAGAGATAGACGCCGGCGTCGTCAATCGGGGTCGTGCAGACCAATCCTGCGGGCG
>JASHUJ010000205.1 GCA_030040035.1 Thermoplasmata archaeon | reverse complement strand
CCGCCGAGGATCAGCCAGGCGTAGTACGGGTAGAACCGGTTGCCGTTGAGGATGTTCGCGAGCAGCGTGGCGGCGCCCTCCGCGGTCAGTTGCGCGTTGCGGCGCAGGCGGTACAGTGAGACCTCGGCCCGCAGATAGCGCGCCAGCACCTGGGCGTCCCCGACGAGGCCGGCGATCGTGATCCCGATGTTCTGGTCGATCTTGAACAGCTTCTGGGTCTGCTTGTTCGAGATCAGGTTCCCCGCAGTGGCCCGCCGCTCGGTCGCGAGCACCACCCCGTCCTTGCAGACGAGTCCGACGGTCGTCGTACCCTTGAGCAGGCGATCCTCATCGATCGCGGTGACCGTACCTTGCAATGTCGAACCTCCCGGTAGCCCGAAAGCGGACCACCGACCGGAGTTCGCTATATAACACCTCACGCGGCGATTACGGTCGCACCACCGAGGAACCTCCGCGCACCTCGTGCGGCAATTTCCTCGACCGTTCCCCGCGCTCCGCGAAGCCGATAATAGGAACGGGCCCTACGGGCCCCCGACGTTTATGCTCAAGCACGAGGTCGTGGTCGTCGGCGCCGGCCTCGCCGGCCAACGGGCCGCCCTCGCCGCGCGGGAGGCCGGGCGGGACGTCGCGATCGTCTCGAAACTCCATCCCTTGCGCTCGCACTCCGGCGCCGCCCAGGGCGGCATCAACGCCGCCCTCGGCGCCGAGGACTCCGTCGATACGCACATCTACGACACGGTGAAGGGGTCCGACTACCTCGGCGATCAGGACGCGATCGAGTTCTTCTGTCGCGAGGCGGGGCCGACCGTCGTCGAGATGGAGCACTTCGGCACCGTCTTCAGCCGGTCCCCGGACGGCTCGCTCGCGCGACGCGCGTTCGGGGGGGCGGGGTTCCCGCGCACGATCTATGCCGCGGACCGAACGGGTCTCGCGCTCCTCCAGGGCCTCTGGGAGCGGCTCGGGATCGAACAGTTCACGCTGTACAACGAGTGGGACCTGATGCGGCTGGTCGTGCGCGACGGCCGGGTGCAGGGGCTCGTGGTCTTCGACCGCATCCACGGGATCTTCGAGGAGATCGCCGCGAAGTCCGTCGTGCTCGCCACCGGCCCGGCCGGGCGGATCTACGGACGGACGACCAACGCGCACACGTGCACGGGGGACGGCATCGCGGTCGCCTACGACGCGGGAGCGTTCGTGAAGGACATGGAGTTCGTCCAGTTCCATCCGACCGCGCTCCTCGAATCGAGCATCCTCATCACCGAGGGGGCGCGGGGCGAGGGCGGGATCCTCAAGAACGCGACCGGCGAACGCTTCATGACCCGGTACGCCCCGCACGTCCTCGAGCTCGCGTCGCGCGACGTTGTCTCCCGGGCGATCGTGACCGAGGTCGCGGAGGGCCGCGGGTTCTCCGGTCCGTACGGAGGGTACGTCCACCTCGAGCTCATGCACCTGGGCCGGGAGAAGATCGAGAGCCGGCTGCAGGAGATCTGCGACTTCTCCCGGCACTTCGCGGGCATCGACCCCGTCCGGGAGCCGATCCCTGTCTACCCTGCCCAGCACTACATGATGGGCGGCATCGGGACGAACATCCGGGGGGCGACGAACCTCGCCGGAGTCTTCGCGGCCGGCGAGGCCGCCTGCGTCTCGATCCACGGCGCGAACCGCCTCGGGGGGAACTCGCTGCTCGAGACGCTCGTGTTCGGTCAGCAGGCCGGGAAAGCCGCCGCCGAATACGCCGCGGGCGCGCCCGCGACCCAGCTCCGGGCGGCCGACCTCGAGGCGGTCGAGACCCCGTTGCGCGCCTGGTCGAGCCGACCCGACGGGGAGGACCCGGCCCGGCTCCGCACGGAGATGCAGCAGACGATGGAACGCTACGCGGGGATCTACCGGAACGAGGCCGACCTCTTCGAAGGGCTGAAGCGGATCCGGGCGCTGCGCGCCCGCTTCGAGCGGATCCGGGTCGTCGACGCATCGAAGGTGTACAACCTCAATCTCACCGACGCGGTCGAGGTCGGCCACATGCTCGAGCTCGCCGAGATCATCTTTGTCGGCGCGTACGCCCGGACCGAGAGCCGGGGCGCGCACGCCCGAACCGACTTTCCAAAGCGCGACGACGCGAAGTGGATGCGGCACACGATGGCGGAGAAGGGACCGGAGGGTCCCCGCCTTTCCTACACGCCCGTCGCTTTCACCCGGTGGGAGCCGAAGGAGCGCGTGTACTGATGCCGGCCGACGCGATCTCCGCGAAGTTCGACGTCCGCCGGTGGGACGCGGTCGCGGGCGGCGCACCCCGCTACCAGCGCTACGAGCTCGAGCTCGCCCCCCACACGCCGATCCTCAGCGCGCTCCTGCGGATCCGGGACGAGGTCGACCCCTCGCTCACGTTGCGCTACTCGTGCCGGAGCGCGATCTGCGGCTCGTGCGCGATGCAGATCAACTCGAAGAGCCGGCTCGCGTGCGAGACGCAGGTCGGTCCCGAGATGGACCGCCACGGCCGCATCGTCGTGGAGCCGATGCGCAACCAGCCGGTCCTGCGGGACCTCGTGGTCGATCAGTCGCCGTTCTGGACGCAGTACGATCGGATCGAGCCGCATCTGAAGCTCGATCCCGCGCACCCGATGCCCGAGGGGCGGCCGACCTCGATGACCCCGGAGCAGGTCGAGCGGTTCAAGGAGACGCCCCGGTGCATCGCGTGCGCCGCGTGCTACTCCGCCTGCCCGGCCGTCGAGGCCGACGCGGCGTTCCCGGGCCCGATGGCGCTCGCGAAGCTGTATCGCTTTGTCGTTGACCCGCGGGATCACGCGACGCAGGACCGGCTGGTCCGGATCCAGCCGAACGGCCTCTGGCTCTGCCTGCGCTGCCACCTCTGCACCGAGGCCTGTCCGAAGGATGTCCGTCCTTCCGAGCGGATCCGCGACCTGAAGGAGATGGCGATCGCCGTCCAGGGGGGCACCGAGCGCGGCTCGCGGCACGCGATCGGGTTCAAGGAGAACATCGAGGACCGGGGACTGCTGAGCGAGGCGAAGCTCGTCCGGCAGACCTACGGCGCCGCCGGGATGATCGGTCAATTGCCGCAGGGTCTGCGGATCTGGCGGAAGAAGCCCGAGGTGCTCCACAAACCCCGTCGGATCGAGGGGGCCGACGAGCTCGATCGGATCTACGAGGCCCTCGACCGGGAGTCCGAGGGGGCCCCGTGAAGCTGGCCTACTATCCCGGGTGCGTCGCCCAGGAGTCCGGCCGGGAGCTCGACATGGCGACCCGGTGGGTCTGCCGGGCGCTCGAGATCGAGCTCGTCGAGTTCCCGAGCTTCTCGTGCTGCGGCTCGGGGTTCGTCGACGAGGCGAACGAGGTGCTCAACCTCGCCATCAACTCCCGCAACCTCGCGATCGCCGAGCGCGCCGGCCTCGACCTCCTCACGATCTGTTCGACGTGCCAGGGGATGCTCACGCTCGCCAACGTCCGCCGGCGAGATCCGGCCGTCCGCGCGCGCGTCGACGCCGCGCTGAAGCCGATCGGGATCGAGTACCGGGACAGCGTGCACGTGAAGCATCTCCTGCGCGTGCTGACGGAGGACGTCGGCCTCGACGCGATCCGCTCCCGCGTCCGTCGCCCCTTGGCCGGACTCCGCGTCGGGGCCTTCTACGGCTGCCACCTGCTCCGGCCCGCGGACGAGATGGGGTGGGAGAGCGGGGAGGAACCGCATGCGTTCGAGGATCTCCTGGGGGCGATCGGCGCGACACCGGTGGACTACCGGGGCCGCGTCCTGTGCTGCGGCTTCCCGATCCAGTTCGTGAAGCCCGACACGGCCTCGCGCATCGCCGGGCGGCAGATCCTCGACGCGAAGAGCCACGGTGCCCACGCGATGGCGACGCCCTGCCCGCTCTGCCACATCTCGCTCGACGCCTACCAGAACCAGGCGGAACGCGCGGTCCAGCAGCCGCTCGACATGCCGATCTTTCACCTCCCGCAGGTCGTCGGCCTGGCGCTCGGCGCAACGCCCGAGGAGCTGGGACTCGCTCGCCATCTCGTCCCCACCGAACCGGCGCTCGCGAGGATCGGCTCGTCCTCCCTCTAGCGAAGGGACCCGCCGGCCCCCGCCTTCGGGAGGGTATATCTCGGGCGCCTGGCCCTACACGAACCTGGGCCTCATGTCGACCGGCTCGAGTTCCCCGGGGGCGTCCGGCGCGGCCCTGTCGGGGTCCACGTCCCCCGGCCCGGGAGGACCGGTCCGGACTCGGATCGACTGGGCCGCACCGACCTTCCCCCCGAGACCTCGCCGGCGCCGGCTGGTGTACGTGGGCGTGGGCCTCGCCGTGGTCGCGGTGGTCGCGGCGGCGGTCGTGGCGAGCGGCGACCTTTCGGGGCGGGCCCCGTGCAACCCGACCATTCCGAAGATCTGGACCAGCGGCCAGTACGCGGTGATCAAGCCGTGCGGCTCGCGATTCACGGTCGGCCACGGATCGTACGTCGGGTACAGCGCCGGCCGCTTCTCGGACGCCGAGATCGTACTCGGCAAGTTCACGAGCTCCGTTCCGCTCGGCGCCTACCTCTTGAACGGCACCCAGTACACCGCGCTCGAGGGGAACTCGAGCCCGCTCGTGCCCCCGTCCGGCTGGTTCTGGAGCGGCGGGGTCGCGGCAACCGACAACGTCAACGCGACCGTCCCGCCGTCCCCGCCGGAGTACTTCCTCGTCCTCTACGACTTCGGGACGCAGAACGCGTCGGTCGTCTGGTCGCTCTCGCTGATCGTCGCCTACGTTCCCGGCGCGTGAGCCCCGCCGTGCGAGCTCACGCGCGTCGGTCCTCGGTGAGGGCGCGGGCCCCGTCGCCTTGGGTCACGTAGAGGTGCAGGCGATCGCACATCGATCGGAAGTGACCGGTCGCGGATCCCCGCGCGTACTCCGACCGCAGCCGATCCGCGAGCTCGGGGTCGGAGAGGCGGGGATCGATCTCGGGAGTGAACATGCAGCGGAAGACGAGGTAGCGGTGACCCTCGACCTCGAAGCGATCGGCCTCGGGCGCGTCGCAGAAGGGGCAGGTGAGCACATCCTCCCGAGGGACGCCGGTCGGCTAAGCGTTGACGGCTACGGATCAGTCGATGTACCCGAGCGATCGGAGCCGTTCCCGGAGGTAGCGCTCGTCCTCCTCGCTGAACGGGGCCTCGCCCGGCCGGTCGAGGAGCCGCGCCAGGACGAAGGCGACGAACGCGTCGACCGACTCGAACGCCGAGCCGTGGAGCCGGTTCGCGATCGCGCTCACCAGGTCCTCGGGCAGCTCGATCGTGCGGGTGCGGCCGGGGCGCGCGGGTTCCTCGGGCATCGGTGGACCCCCCACGGGGGAGGGCGCAGATAGGATTTCGCCGTCCTCGGTCGCGGAGCGCTACTCCCACTCGATCGTCGCGGGCGGCTTGTCCGTCACGTCGTAGAGGACGCGCACGACGTCGCCGGAGAGCTCCCGGGTCACCCGTTCCGCGATGCGGGCGAGCACGCTCCGCGGGAGGTCCATCGCGGTCGCGGTCATCGCGTCGATCGACTCGACGGCCCGCACGCTCACGACCTCGCCGTGCACGCGGTTGTCCCCGAGCACGCCGACGGACCGCAGCGGCAGGAGCACGGCGAAGTACTGCCACGGTCGCGGGATCGCCCCCGCCGCGACCGCTCGGTCGATCTCCTCCTCGACGATCGCGTTCGCGACGCGCGCGCGACGCACCCGGTCCCGCGAGACGGGTCCGGTCACCCGGACCGCGAGGCCCGGCCCGGGGAACGGCTGGCGTTCGGGGTCCGGGATCCCGAGATGGCGGGCGACCGCTCGCACCTCGTCCTTGTAGAGGTCGCGGAGCGGCTCGACGACGCGCAGGCGCGAGTCCGCGGGGAGCCCGCCGACGTTGTGGTGCGTCTTGATCGTGTCGCGCGACCCGCCGCCGCTCTCGATCCAGTCCGGAGCGATCGTGCCCTGTACGAGCCGGTCCGTTCCGAACCGGTCCGCCTCGACCTCGAAGACCCGGATGAACGCCGCCCCCACGCGTCGGCGCTTCTCCTCGGGATCCGCCACGCCCTCGAGCGCGGCGAAGAACCGATCGGCCGCGTCGACGACGTCGAAGGCGAGCCCGCTCGAACGGAAGAACGCGCGGACCCGGTCGACCTCGCCGGCCCGCAACAGGCCCGTGTCGACGAAGACCGCCCGCGCCCGCGGGCCGAGCGCGCGCTCCGCGATCAGGGCGGCGGCGGTCGAGTCGATGCCGCCGGACGCGGCGATCAGCGTCTTGTCGGGCACGTCGGCGCGGAGCCGCTCGATCGCCTCGGCGACGAACCGCTCGGGATCGATCACACGGAGCTCCCGGGAACGGGCGCGGGCTCCTCGCGCCACTTGGCCCGGTACGCTTCGAGGGCGGTCGTCAGCTCGGGATACTTGAGGGCGAGGATCGCCGTGGCCAGCAGCGCCGCGTTCTCCGCCGCGTCGAGGCCGACCGCCGCGACGGGGATCCCGGGCGGCATCTGGACGACCGAGAGGAGGCTGTCGAGCCCGAGCCCCCGGTGGAGGGGCACGCCGATGACGGGTCGGAGGGTCCGGGCCGCGACGACACCGGGGAGGGCGGCCGAGAGCCCGGCCATGGCGACGAAGACATCGGTGGTCGGGTCCCGGACGAGTCGGTCGACCTTGTCCGGGTTCCGGTGGGCCGACGCGACATGGACCTCGCACGGGACGTGGAACTCGCTGAGGCGCGCCCGCACCTTCTCGGCGATCTCGAGATCCGACTTGCTCCCGACCAGGACCGTGACCTTCACGTCCCGGGTCCGAGGCGCGCGCTCACAAAACAGTACGCGTCGCCTCCGGCCGCGCGTCGCTCGCCGGCCCGCGGACCCGCGGCGCCGGAGCAGCTTCATAGGTCCGGACCCCTCCCCGGGGGGCGTGAGCACCGCGACGGTCCACCGCAGCCGGTTCCGTCGATGGCTCGGCTCGCGGTTCGGCCTGGACGAGGCCGGCGGCGATCGGGTCGCCCGTCGGATCACGCACGGCGCCGGCGCGCTCCTGCTCCTCTACTTCGTCCTGCCCGAGGGGTTCTTCGTCGTGCTCCCGAAGTGGGAGGTCCTGCTCCTCGCCCTCGGAGCCGTCTGGGCCCTCGAAGGGGTGCGGCTCGCCGTCCGGTTCGAGCTCCCGATGCTCCGGCCGTACGAGGAGCGGCGGGTCGCGAGCTACGCGTTCTACGCTATCGCCCTGGTCGGCGCGGTCCTCCTCTTTCCCGAGCCGATCGCGGCCGCCGTCATCCTCGGAACGGCGCTCGTCGATCCGGTCGCGGGGGAGCTGCGGCGGGCCGGGACCGGCCGGCGCCTCTACCCGGGGGTCCCCTTCGTGATGTACACGCTCCTCGCGTGCGTCGGGCTCTCGATCATCGGCGCCTGGCCGCTCCCGTGGGCCCTCCCGCTGGCCGGGATCGCCGCGGTCGTCGCGCTCGCGGCCGAGTATCCGAAGATCCCGTGGGTCGACGACGACCTCTCGATGACGTTCGCGCCGGCGATCGCCCTCTACGTGATCGGGGGGCTCGCGCTCCGGCTGCCGATCTAGCGGCGCCCTTCGCTCACACGATCGGGGTCAGCACCGCGTGCGGGGCGCCCTTCTCGGGATCGTGGCTGATCGCGTAGATCGTCGTGCGCGGCCGGATCCCGTAGAGGCACGGGGCGTTGTCGATGTTGATGATCCGGAAGTACGTGTCCATCATGTTCAGGATCTCGCTCGACACGAGGAGCCCCGGCTTGAGGAGACCGAGCCCAAGGTTCCCGACGTGCTTCGTCCGGGCGATCGCCTGGAAGTACATCCGGATCGCCACCTGGTCGCCCATCAGGCTCTCGAACGTGTCGAAGGCGGTGTACTCCATGAACGGCTTGCGGTCGGTCCCGGCGACGGCCTTCTCGGCGGTGACCATCGCGCGCATCGCGTCCTCGCGCCCGAACCGGGCCATCGGCAGGATGTACGGGTCCTCGGTCTCGTTCGCCGTGTAGTCCGGGATCCGCACGCGCGTGTCGAACACGTTCGGCGGGACGTGCCGGATCAGCGTGTCGCGGAGCTTCTCGGGCGACTCGCCCGCGGCGAGGACCGCGATGATCCCGCGGCCCTGCGAGAGGAAGTTGAGGAACGTCGGCGTGAACAGCATGTAGTAATCGTCGATCCCGACGTTGACGTCGACCTCGAAGGCGTTGAAGCTGCCCCGTCGGAGTCC